>NZ_JBFUGT010000013.1:0-89388 GCF_056402775.1 Rhodococcus sp. P3_B8 | reverse complement strand
ATACAGACACCGACCGCGCGCTCAAGGCCAAGCACCGGGCGTTGTGGGCCTCCGGCGACTACCCGACCGTCGCCGCCGAGCTGATCCCGACCCTCGGCGAGGTGCTCGTGGAGGCAGCCGATATCCGCTCCGGCCAGCGGGTGCTCGACGTGGCCGCCGGCAGCGGCAACGCCGCGATCCCGGCTGCCGCGCGCGGCGCCACCGTCGTCGCGTCGGACCTGACGCCGGAACTGTTCGTCGCCGGGCGAGCGATCGCCGCCCAGCGCGGCGTCGAGCTGGACTGGGTCGAGGCCGACGCAGAGGCGTTGGCGTTCGACGACGATAGCTTCGACGCCGTCATCACGGTCGTCGGAGCAATGTTCGCGCCGCACCATCCGCAGACCGCCGACGAGATGCTGCGAGTCTGCCGGCCCGGCGGCACCATCGCGATGATCAACTGGACACCGCAGGGCCTGATCGGCAACCTGTTCAAGACCATGGGACCCTACGCACCGCCCCCGCCGCGCGGTGCGACCCCGCCGCCGTTGTGGGGCGACGAGCAACACGTCCGCGACCTGTTCGGCGACCGGGTGACCGCGCTCGACGCGCACCGCCAGTCGCTCGTGATCGACCGCTTCGCAGACCCGACCGAGTTCCAGGAGTTCTGGAAACGCAAATATGGCCCGACGATCGCCGTGTACCGCCACAATGCCGCGGACCCGGATCGGATCGCGAACCTCGAGCGAGATTTCCTGCAGTTCCTCACCGCATGGAATCGGGCCGATGCGCCCGGTCGGACACTCTACGAGGCCGAGTACCTGCTCGTCACCGCACGCAAGCGGTAGCCCGCATTGGCCCTCGCTCACCGGCAGCGGGTCCCAGGATCGCGGAACTCACCGCCTTCGCTGCAGAGTTTGAGAATGGCGGCATGCGTACCACTGAGATGTCGCCGCCCGCGCCGGAGCGAATGCGGAAGACGCTGCGGGACTACGAGCATCGAGGCCTGTTGGAGGCGCCACCCCGGTCTTCGGCCGGGTATCGGTTCGCCTGTTGGGTTTGCCTCCTGATTCGACCTCTGTCTCGAATCTGCCGCGGACGTAGGCGGCGGTGCGGGAATCGACGGGCCCCGAACGCCGAACCCGAAAACGTAACTGAACCCGACCACCGGCACCGTCACGATGCAAGCGAGGGACGGTGCACCCGCGATCTGGACGCATCGCCCATCGACTGATCGGACCCGTCGGTGTTCACTCGACTCATCACAAGCAATGCGAAGGCTCGACCTGCAACGGTGTACAGCACATCGAGGCTGGGAGGACGGCCAGGATGAAACCGGAAACAGCGGAAGCCCGCATGTTGCTGTCGGCGATCGAGGAAGCCCAGAACATGGTCGCACTCGCCGACTACGACACCGGACGCCTGCGCTACCTCAACCCCGCCGGGATGCAGCTGATGGGACTGACCGACGAGGCCGCCGTCGCCGCCCGCTGGGCACCGGAATTCTTCACAGACGTCGGATTCGTCCAGGCCCCCGACATGGAATCAGCCCTGCTCGAACAGGGCCGATGGGAGGGCCGGTCGGAATTCCGGCACTTCCTGACCGGTGAACCAATCCCGGTCACCTTGTCCACCTACGTGATCGAGCGCACCGAGGACCAGCGCCCCGCGGTGATCGCCTGCATCGCCCAGGACCTGCGCACCGCCCAGGAGCACGAACAGCGCCTGCACACCGCGTTTGGAGGCAGCTGCGTACCGGGTCCGCGAACAGCACGCCCTCGCCGACCTGAGTCAGCTCGCCGTCGACGGCGACCTCGACCACGTCCTCGTGGCCGCGGCGGACGCAGCCGCCGCGTTGGTGGGGTCAACTGCGCCTCGGTGGCTCGGGCCGAGGAGCCGGGCGCGGTGTTGCGGGTGCTCGCCTATCGGGGTCAACCACCCGTCCCGGACACCTTCGCCCCCGGTACCGATTCCCAGCCCGGATACGCGGCCGCCACCGATCAGATCATCATCTGCCCCCACCGTTACGGCGAGCACCGGTTCTCCACCGAAGCCATGAATTCCCGGGGGCTACGGAGCGGGGTCTGCGTTCCCATCGGCGCCGAGACGGTGTGGGGTGTGCTCACCGCACACCGTGCCCGCCCCCGCGACTACTCCGACCGGGAGGTGATGTTCCTGCGCTCGGTGGCCGCCGTACTGGCGGCGGCGATCCGGCGCATCGAGGCAGAAGACGCGCTGCGGCATCTGAGCCTGCACGATTCATTGACCGGGCTACCGAACCGGGCCCTGGCGCATCAGCAAATCGACGCCGCACTCGCCGCAGCACGCGGAAGCGGGCGCATGGTTGCGGCGTTGCTGATCGATCTCGACGAGTTCAAGACCCTCAACGACCGGCTCGGCCACGCCGTCGGCGACGACGCCCTCATCCGGTTGGCCGAACAACTGCAATCGGTCATACGCCCCACCGACACCGTGGCCCGGATCGGTGGCGACGAATTCCTCATCGTCTGCCCGACACCACCACCACCGAGGCCATCACCCTCGCCACCCGCATCACCGAACTGCACATCGGAGCCGATACGGCCGGGCGCGAACTTCGGTTCACCGCCAGCGTCGGTGTCGCACTCGCCAGTCCGGAAGACACGCGGGAGACGTTGATCCGTCGCGCGGACGCCGCCATGTACGAAGCCAAAACCACCGGAAGCGGATACACCCTCGCCCCCTGACACGAACACCCGCACCCAAGCACACCACCACCGACATTCATTGTGCCGCATAATGTTCCTACCGAAGCACCAAGCACGCCACCCACGCCAGCCGAGCGCGCCGAACCTGACCTGCCCCCAACAGGATCCGGGGAGCGGGTGCTTGCGACCGGGCCTCGGCCGGCACGACACCTACGGTGCATCAGCGAGATGCGCGAGCACCCCAGATGCGAACGCGCCCAGAGGCCCACACCAGACCCCACCGCACCACATCCGGCTCAGCGACGAATACACCCCGCGCCCTGGCGGCCGCCCGCACCGCCGGCCCAGAAGCTCGACACCTCCGGTCCACGACCGCATCACCGACGCCCTCGACACCGAACAACCCGAATAGCAGGTTCAGTCGGAGATGCCGAACAGCGCCATCGATATGAAGAACCACACCACCAACGGCACGAACGCGCACACCAACGGGCAGGGCGAAGTCCACACTCGGATCGGCGACGATGCGGCCCGTGACGGCGACGACCTACGGGGTCATCTGTTCCCCGGTGACGAGGAAAATCACCCGGCGCCCGACCACGACGGCATGGTCACCGAAGCGCTCGTAGAAACGCCCCAACAACGTCACATCGACCGCGGCCGGGATGCTGCCGGTCCAGGCCGGATCCTCGATCAGAGTGAGCAGCCGTCGATGCAAGTCGTCGAGCTCATCGTCGCGTCTACCGATCTCGGCGGCCAGTTCGGGATCATGCGTGCGCAGAACCCGCTCGGCGAGGCCGGCCAACTCGGCCGCCACCCGCCCCATATCGGAGAGCAACTCCTCCGCCTCACCGGAAGCGACGTGCTCGGGATGACGCCGGCGGACACTTTCGGCCACATGCTGCACCAACCCACCCATCCGGCTCAGATCCGCCCCCAGGTGCACACCGGTGACCACCTGACGCAGATCACGCGCCACCGGGCCCTGCAACGCCAGCAACGCCATCGCCAGGTCCTCGCACGGACCGCGCAACTCCTCGATCTGTTCATTCAGGTCGAACACCCGCTCCGCCAGAGGCAGGTCCGCCAGCACCAGGGCCTCGGTCACCGCCCGGACCGCATCCCCGGCCAGCCGGCACATCGACGCCAGACGGTCCGTCAGCTCGTCGAGCTGCTCGTGAAACTTCATCCGCATAACCATCATCCTCGTGCACCTGCCGAAGACAACACACCGGGACGTGTCATCTTTCCCGGTCCGACGGCTCGCCCAGGCCGCGATTCTTCCCCGCCCATCCACGCGATCACACCGAACACCCGCAGTACCGAGTTCTCCTCCGGCAAACCCGTGGCGGCGCAGATCGACAGCAGCCAGT
The DNA here is from genome assembly GCF_056402775.1 of Rhodococcus sp. P3_B8. NCBI lineage: Bacteria > Bacillati > Actinomycetota > Actinomycetes > Mycobacteriales > Nocardiaceae > Rhodococcus > Rhodococcus sp. P3_B8. The sequence goes on along the minus strand of NZ_JBFUGT010000013.1, from coordinate 85,352 downwards.
GATGCAACGCSCCGTCGTCGGCCCGCAGKGCCTCCCGGRCCGGGTTCAGATGTGCCCGCTCGGTGCCCAGCACCTGACTGACCACCGAAACCGAAGATCGGAAACAGCCGGGGACGTTTACGGGCAATCAACTTCGTCGCCTTCATCCCGACCACGTCCCGCAGGCCGCGGAGGGCGGTTTCCAGGTCCCAGGCAGGCCACCCAGGGGTCAGCGGATCCGGTTCATCGAACCAGGCACCGATCCGGGCCCACCGGCGCCAGAGGAGCGTTCGAGGCCTCCGCCTCGGCGTCCAGGATCACCCCGCACCGCCGTCGGGGGGACCTGCGATCTACGCCACGTCCGCGCCCGGTAGAGCGGCAGTCGACAAAGTGTCTCATTATTGTGTATTTCGTTGGTGCTGAGGAGCTCTCGTTTTCGGCTCCTGAACTAGCAGTAGCAACGCATCACGTCCTCGTCTCCGGCGTTGCTCGGGCATCGACAGCCACGAGCGATGATCCGGATCGGCCAACGCCTCGGCCAGGGCTCGGACTCTGCCGCGATCGCTTCCCCTCATCCGTGTCCGATCGGCCATGGGGTTCTCGATGGCGCCCGCCAACACCACGGCATCGTCGAGATGACGCCCCCGATCGCGGGGATCCTCGAGGTAGGCCGCGCCCTTGAGCACCAACGCCCCCAGGACGTCGGGCACACTCAACTTGGTTGACATGCTGTCGATCTCGATCAGGCAGTCCACCGTCTTACGCAACGCGGACGTGCCCGCAGGAACGGCGAACACCTCACGTCCAGACACMCTCGGCCGAAACCKSGGTGCCAGGTGATCGGCGACCATCACATCGACCTGCTCGACACCACCSGAACGTACGAAACGGTGCACCCGCCCCCTCACCGGCATCTGCAAYTCGTATCCGAKCTGCTCGAGCCGGGCGCGGACCCCGCCGAACGTCGCGGCACCGGTCTCGATATGCAGAATCATGTCRACATCGACGGTCGCCCGGGTCGGCGGCACMCCCGCGCGCACCGCATGAAGCTGAACCATCAACCCGCCGATCAACGTCCACTGCTCGGACGGAATCATCTGGGCGATCTCGGCGGCCTGCGGCCACGGCGGCCCCCACCCRCCGACCGGTGCCTGCACCGTCCACACCGGCCGCTCASCGGAWRTCATCGAGCAACTCCCCCAGCACCCGCGCCCCGGCGCTGCGCTCCCGGGTGTCGAGCGACTCCATCAAATCCACCGCWACAGTCGCCACCGGCAACGTCGTCGTYGTGAAAAACCGGTCCAGSSCAGTGACCACCCTCAACGTCACGTCCCCCTGACCGTCCGCCACCAAACCGAAGGTATCGATCACRCCGKCGAGKTCGTCGCCGACCACATACCCGTCCACAGCACCACCAGCCCTTCCCGACAAACCGAAYCGGCCCGCCACCCCCGGAACMTGGGTCAGCGCACTGACACCGGTGGCCGCCACGTACCCGCCGGTGACAAGAGTGTTCAGATCATCGCCCCATCCCCGCATCCGGTGCACSCGYGCGCGCCGGCGGGCAAGAAATGCCACCTCGGTCGCGCTCGCCCGGCGSAGCCGATGCCTCARACGACTCGCCTGCGAAGGAGAAATCCAATCCACCCCCACACCAGACAACATCGCCAAYGCCGCCCACGCGACATCCCCGTTCCACGGCCGGCCTCGATGGCGGTCCGTCTGCGCCACACGGTGCACCGACCCCGCATCCAACAGCAACGCCTTCCCCACCTCCCGCGTGACCACCAGCTCCCCCGCCCGCGCAAGGCGAGTGACCTGCCGGCCGGACACGCCCAGCTCGGCGGCCGCCGCCGACACCGACATCTCACCCATACATATATGGTCGCATTACAGACCATATGACGCAATATTCGCAGTGCAGTGGGTAGAGACCATAATCGGTCAGAGCTCGAGGGCACGGTCACCCCGAGACGGCCCGCCGCGTCGGCGGCGAACCCCGGATTGACACAACTACGGCCGACTACGCTTGAGATCACGTCGTCGTGAGGTGATGCATGGGTGACAGCTGCCGACACCAAGCAGCGGGATCGATAGGTGATGGCCGAAATTGATCCGCTGACAACGCAGCGCGACCCGACTCCCGGAATCGAGTCGGAGTTGGCCGGGGCCGGCTTCGAAGGCGCCCACGAAATCGGGCGCGGCGGCTTCGGCATCGTCTACCGCTGCCGGCAGCCGGTCCTCGACCGGACGGTCGCGATCAAGGTGCTCACCGCCGATCTCGATCCGGACAACCTCGAACGGTTCCTGCGCGAGCAGCGCGCCATGGGCGCGTTGTCAGGCCACCCGAACATAGTCAACATTCTGCAGGTCGGCACCACGCCGTCCGGGCGGCCGTACATCGTGATGCCGTATCATTCCCGCGATTCGCTGGAGGCCCGGATCCGCCGGTCCGGCCCGCTCGAATGGAGCGAGGCGCTCGGGATCGGCATCAAGGTGGCCGGCGCACTGGAGGCCGCACACCGGATCGGCACCCTGCACCGCGACGTCAAACCGGCGAACATTCTGATCACCGACTACGGCGAGCCACAGCTGACCGACTTCGGTATCGCGCGCATCGCCGGTGGCTTCGAGACCACCGCGGGCACGGTAACCGGGTCGCCGGCGTTCACCGCCCCGGAGGTGCTCGAGGGGCGCTCGGCCACCGCCGCATCGGACGTCTACGGACTGGGCGCGACGCTGTTCTGCGCGATCACCGGGCACGCGGCATTCGAACGCCGCAGCGGCGAGCAGGTGGTGGCCCAATTTCTGCGAATCACCACGCAACCGGTTCCGGACCTGCGGGGCGAGGGCATCCCCGAAGACGTGTCCGCCGGCATCGAAACCGCCATGGCCCGGAGTCCGGCCGATCGCCCCGCCGCCCCCGCCGAGTTCGGGGAGAACCTGCGCATGCTCCAGCAACGGCACGGCCTGATCGCCGACGACCTACCGCTGCCCCCCGACCCGACGGTCGCCCCCGACGACGAGCCCCCGGGCCGGTCCGCCTCGAGACGATCTACCTCGGGCCGGTACAGCGCCCAGCGGCGGTCCGGGGCCCGCGCCCCCACCCCACCGGCCCCGGAGACCCGGTTCCGCCCGCCGACACCGCCCCGGACGCTGGTGCACCGCGGCCGGTTGCTCGATCTGCTCCGGGCCGGGCAGCGGCGACGCCTGAGCGTCATCCACGCGCCGACCGGCTTCGGCAAGACCACGCTCGCCACCCAGTGGAGCGAGGTGCTGGCCGGGGAGGGGCTGGCCGTCGCCTGGCTGACCGTCGACCGCGACGACAACAATGTGGTCTGGTTCCTCGGACACCTGCTGGAGGCGATCCGGCGGGTGCGCCCCGCCCTGGCCGAGGACCTCAAGCAGGCGCTCGAACAGCACGGCGACGAGGCCGACCGATACGTGCTGACCGCGCTGATCAACGAGATCCACGCGGCCGGCGAACGCGTCGTGCTCGTCATCGACGATTGGCACCGCATCGGCGCCGCCGCGACCCTCGCGGCGATGGAATTCCTCCTCGACAACGCCTGCCACCACCTGCAGGTCGTCGTCACCACCCAGAGTCGCTTCGGCCTCCCCGTGAGCCGGATGCGGGTGCGCGACGACGTGGTCGAGATCGACTCCACCGACCTGCGTTTCGACCCCGCCGAAGCCCACGCCCTGCTCGTCGACCTGGGCGGCCTGCCGCTCGAGCAGGACGACGTCGACGAGCTGACCGCGACCACCGAGGGGTGGGCGGCGGGCCTGCAGCTGGCGTCGTTGTCGCTGCGCGACAGCGACGACCCCGCACAGCTCATCGAGTCACTGTCCGGACGGCACCGCGCCATCGGCGACTACCTCACCGAGAACGTGCTGAACACCCTGGATCCGGACATGCTCGACTTCCTGCTCGCGACCTCGGTGGCCGAACGACTCCACGGTGACCTGGCCGCCGCGCTCGCCCACGTCGACCACGGACAGATCATGCTCGAGCGGGCCGAGGAACAGGATCTGTTCCTGCGCGCGATCGATGACAACCGGGAATGGTTCCGCTACCACCCCCTGTTCGCCCAGTGCCTGCAGCAACGGCTCGAACGCGAGCACCCCGAGCGGATCACCGAACTGCACCGCGCCGCCTCGGAGTGGTTCGCCGATCGCAAGCTGATCAGCGAGGCTGTCGACCATGCCCTGGCCGCCGCTGACCAGGACCGGGCCGTGGAGCTGGTCGAACGCGATGGGACCTACCTGCTCGAGCACACCCAGATGTCCACCCTCCTCGGACTCGTCGCGAAACTCCCCCCGCGAATCGTGTTGTCCCGCCCACGATTGCAGCTCGCGGTGGCGTGGGCGAACATCCTGCTGCATCGTGCCGAGCCCACACAGAAAGCACTCGAACTGGTCGAGTCCACACTCGACGCCGAATCGGCCACCGCCGACGAGATCGCCGAGCTGCGAGCCGAGGCCGACGTGGTGAAAGCCGCGGTGGCATGTCGCGCCGACCGGGTGGAGGGCATCGACGAACTGGTCGCGGCCGCACTGGCGCGGCCGGACTCGTTCCGCCCCTTTGTCGTGTCCTCGGCCGCGGGCACAGCCACCTTCGCCGCGATCTACCGGTTCGATTTTGCCGAGGCGCTCCGACGGCAGCAGTGGGCCGCCCCCTACAACGCACGGAACATCGGTCCGAACGGGGCGATGACCGGCCACTGTCTTGTGGGAATCGTCGCCAACGAACGCCTCGACATCCACCAGGCCCAGGACAGCTTCCGAACTGCCCTGCGGATTGCCCGGCGATCGGGTGGGAGCCATTCCTTCTCCGCTCGGCTCGCCGGGTCGCTGCTCGGCGAACTGCTCTCCGAGCAGGGCAGGCTCGACGAGGCGGAACGACTGCTCGACGAGAGCTGCAAGCTCGGCGCCGGCAGCGGCATGGTCGATTTCAAACTCGCCCGCTACGCTGCCGGAGCCCGGATCAAGGCGCTGCGCGGCGACCGAACCACGGCGGCACACCGACTCGACGAGGGTGCCCGGGCAGCCGCGTCGTTGCACCTTCCGCGGCTGCGGGCCCGAATCGAAAACGAACGGATCAGGCTGGGTCTGCCCCCGACTGCCGGGCTCGAACCACCACCGCTGGCCGAGTACACGACGCGTCGGCGCCCGGTCGACGGCGTCGACGCGATCACCGCGCAGCTCGAGGAGGACACCGCCATCAGGCTGCTGGCCGCGGCAGACTCCCCCGCATCCACCCGAATCGCCTGCACCTGGGCGCAGGAATGGGTGACCATGCTCGACGGCTCGAGACGGCGGCGGGCCCTGCTGCAGGCCAAACGCCTGCTCATCGTCGCCCTGGCCGCGGCAGAGCGCACAACCGAGGCAAAGGGGCTACTCGCCGCGGTCACCACGCAGTGCGCCGAGCTCGGAATGACCCGGTACCTGCTCGACAGTCCGATCCGCGTCCGCGAACTCGTCGCGGACCTGCGCGACGACTCGCTCGCCGGGCGTTGCCTACCCGAATGGGCGCCCGTCCCAACGTCCTTCCTCACCGACATGCTGGCCACGAACACCACCGTCGACGTGGCGTGAGACGCACTGCCCGCGCCGCCTACGCCAAGCCCCACTCCCAACCGTGCCGTGATAGCCAATTCATTCTGATCACGCCCTTTGAGTGCGAGTCGGTTCCGATCGGTTCAGAGTCTGGTCGTGCGACTCTGCTCGAGACATCACAAAAAGCCTGGGATGGGTGGGCCGACGACCACCCTTCCCGGCTTTTGTGCTCGATCACTCCGTCAGGTGCTGTTCCAAGTCTCGACCCCGACCGCGTCGATAGATCACAGCTCCGTAGATTGCACCGAACACCGGAAGTAGAGGCATCAACGCGACGACGAGCGAGTCGCTTCCAGTCACTTCCTGGTAATGGGTGATGATGATCGCGCAGATACTCGTCAGCCCGATCCCGGCCAAGGTCGGGGCGAGGCGGGCGGACCAGGTTCCCTCGTTCACCAAGCCCTTGAACGACGCCGTGACGACGCTGATACAGCATCCGATCATCAACGCGGTCAACGAGAGCGACGTGATACCGGAAACCGCGGGGAAGAGATTGATGATCGGATCGGACTGGGCGATGACGAACGGTGCCAGAACGGCGATGGAGATCGCGATTTGGAAGAAGCCGCTGATGTAGGGGGTGCCGTATCGCCGATGAATGGTGGCGAAGCGGGACGGGAGTAGCCGCGACCGTCCCAGCGCGAACATGTATCGGGCCGCCATGTTGTGGAATGCGACTCCAGAGGCGAGGAAGCTGAATGCGACGATGATGCTCAGAGCCCCGCCTGCCCAACTACCGAGGTAGATGTCGGCGGTTCGGAAGATGAGGCTGCCCGGATCTTCGGCGGCAACGGCCTGGACATCGTCGAATGCCGCGACGATCGACCATGTCGATCCCATGAAAACCAGGACCAGGAGAACCAGCGCGCTGTAGGTCGCCACCTGGATACTTCGTCGCGCCGCTTTGGCTTCTTCACCGTAGATCGCGGTCGCCTCGAAGCCGGAGAACGACAGGATGCAGAACACCAGCGACAGGGCGATGTTGCCGTGGAACATCTGGTTCGGGCTGAAGACGTCTATGCTGAAGCCGCCTGAGCGCTGGATCAGGATGGCGATGCCCAACCAGATGATGATGGCGAACTGCGCGATTGAGATGACCGTGGTCACGGTCTTCGCGATGCCGACGCCGATGTAACCGAGGATGGCGGTAACGACCAGGGCGACCGCGCCGTAGAGATACCAGGGTAGGTGAATACCGGCATAGGTACTGACAGCAATGTCAGTGAAATACCCTGTTGCCGCGATCATCCCGCCGGCTGCGAGATTGTAGGCAATGGTTGCGACGAAGGCGGCTCCGGCGCCGGTGGCCTTCCCGAGTCCGAATCCGATGAAGGCGTAGTAGGCGCCCGCGTTGAAGACTCGTCGGCTCAGCACGACGTATCCGGCGGTGAAGATCGCCAGGAGGGCTCCGACGAGCAGGAGGAGCCCGACCATTCCGCTGCCGACACCGAAGGCCAGGCCGAGCGAGAGGTTCGAGGCCATTGCGGTCAGCGGTGCGGCGGCGGCCACAACCATGAAGACCATCCCGGGGATACCGATGGTGTTCCGTTTGAGATGAGCGGATACAGACTCTCCCGCTGCGAGTTCTTGTTGGGCGGTCATGGTTGTCTCCTACGATAGGAAGGGGGCGTGTCCGCGCCGAGAGGGACGCGCAGACCGGGAGGGCCCGAGTGTGGGGAATGCGCGAGGAGGATTGCGCCTAGCGGCCGAAGTCGGGGATCAGTCGAGACCCAATCTTGGTGTTCGACTCAGTGTTCGGTGCGGCCCGGGAAGATGAACTCACCGTGGTCGTTGTATGTCCACGGCAACTCCTCCCGACTTGGGGAGGGTTCGAGCAGCTCGATCACGTAGTGGGTGACCGTCTCGTCCTGAAGATTTCGAATCCGGTGGGGATTGAGGGGTTTGGAAGTACCGACGGTCTTGTACAGCACGAAGCCGGGCTCCGCGTTCTGCACGATCCCCCACTCGTCGTCCCCGAGTTCCTGCCCCTGAACCTTGCCGGCCTCCGGCCAGATCACGACGTGATCGTGGTGGTGCTGGTGAAAGTCGAACATCCCGCCGGGTGGAAGGGTCATGGTCCACACTCGAACCCGGTCGTTCTCGAAGATGAGGGTGTCGCCGGGAGTCGGCGGGATCGGATTGGGGTTCTCGGACATGCGTTCTCCTGTGAATCTTGTTGGTGTTGTGCCGATGCCCTCTGTAGATGCGGCGCTCAACGATCATGGGCCAACAGTCAGGTCGAGTATCGCCTGAAGTCGGACGATTGGATTCAAAACGACGTTTTTGGATCTCGTGTGCCGAAAGCATGCCACCGACATCGCGACTAGTCAATGGTGGGTTTACTCAGGTAAACGCACGTCAAATCAATGTTTCGGCTAAGTATCGCTGCCGTTTGCGCGGCCGACCAGCCGAGCGCACCGACATTTGCCCCGCAAGTGCCCGTTGCTTTGGTCAACGCGCTCCCTGTAGCTTTAGGATGCATCCCACACTGTTAGAACTGGATCCTATTTGTGGTGTTCGTTCTCAGCCGTGGCCAACATGCACCCTATGAGGGAGACTCAATGAGTTTCGTATCTCCGTCCGACTTCCGCACTCGTCCCGATCTGCGGGGCACCTTCGGTATGTGTGCCTCCACGCACTGGCTGGCAACCCAGACCGCGCAGTCGGTCCTCGAACGTGGGGGTAACGCCTTCGATGCCTCGACGGCGGCCGCCTTCGTGCTATACGTCGTCGAGCCGCACCTGAACGGGCCGGGTGGAGACCTGGTGGCCATCGTGGCCCCGGCCTCGGGGGAACCATCCGTTCTGGTCGGGCAGGGCCCCGCGCCGGCCGGCGCCACGATCGACCATTTCCGCGCCGAGGGACTGGACATGGTTCCGGCTGCAGGGGCGCTGGCTGCCGCGGTACCTGGCGCTGTGGACGCATGGCTGCTGCTCCTGCGCGACTACGGCACGTGGGAGCTCGCGGATGTGCTCGCGTATGCGATCGACTATGCCGGCAACGGACATCCCCTTTCCGAGCGCGTCGGTGCTGTGATCGGGACGGTGGCAGAGATGTTCGCCGAGTATTGGCCCACCTCGGCGGCGTTGTGGATGCCCCAGGGCGTGCCACCGGTCGCCGACGTGATGTTCCGCAATCCGGCGTTCGCGAACACACTCGACCGGCTCGTTTCGGATAGTCGGCACGCACCGACTCGGGATACGCGTATCGAGGCTGCTCGCACAATCTGGAAGAGCGGATTCGTCGCCGAGGGAATCGAATCGTTTGCCCGCCATCCGCACCGGCATTCGTCCGAATCGGATCATGCCGGGGTCGTTACGGCTGGGGATATGGCGTCGTTCAGTGCCCACTACGAAGCTCCGGTCGCCTTCGAGTTCCGAGGACACACCGTCCTGAAGGGCTCGTCGTGGGGTCAGGGTCCGGTGCTGCTGCAGGCACTCGCCATTCTCGACGGCTTTCCCGACGAGCAGATCGATCCTTCCACCGCGGTCGGTGCACACCACGTACTGGAGTCGCTCAAACTCGCGATGGCCGACCGTGACGCGTACTACGGGGAGAATCTGTCGTCCGAACAGCTGGAACTTCTACTCTCTCCCGAGTACGCATCGGTGCGCCGGAAGGAGATTGGCGAGAGAGCATCCCAGGAGTTCCGTCCCGGGGCGTGCGGCCTCGACCCGTTCTTTCCGCCACTCGTCGAAGATACCGACGCTCCGCGCGGGGGGTCCTCCGGGGAGCCCACCGTGTCGGTGACCGGTGAAACCCGCGGTGACACGTGCCACCTCGATATCATCGATCGTTGGGGGAATGCGGTGTCCGCCACACCCTCCGGTGGGTGGCTCCAGTCCTCACCGACGATCCCTGAACTCGGATTTGCGTTGGGTACCCGGCTCCAGATGACCTGGCTCGACCCAGCGAGTCCGTCCGCGCTGCGGCCGGGTCACCGGCCGCGGACCACCTTGACCCCGACGATGCTTCTCCGTGGGACGGAGGTCGTCGCCGCCCTCGGCACCCCGGGCGGCGATCAGCAAGATCAGTGGCAGCTGTCCTACTTGCTGCGCACACTGGTCGGCGGGTACACGCCGCAACAGGCAATCGACGCCCCCACATTCCACACGACCTCGATGCCGAGCTCGTTCTGGCCACGCCGATGGACCCCCGGTGGCGCGGTCGTCGAGGACCGCCTCGGCGTGGACGTCATCACCGGGCTCCGAGAGCGCGGGCACCGGATCACCGTAGCCGGAGGTTGGAGCCTCGGCAGGCTCAGCACGGTCACCAGGAACCCTGCCACGGGTGTGCTGGGGGCCGCAGCCAACGCCCGGGGTGCCCAGGGTTATGCCGCGGGTCGCTAACACGGCGGCGCGGAACGTACGTCAGGGCGCGAACGACTGATGCGACCGTTTGATGATCAGCTCCCGAGCCCGGCGTGAGTGCTCGATCATCAGGTCCCGGGCGAGGTTGCCGTCGCGTCGGTCGATCGCATCAGCGATCGCCGCATGCGCGGCCGCGTTCTCTTCCAGAAGCCGTGGATCCGCGTCCAGTGCTGTCCACGTCAGATTGCGGGGAATACGGTGATGGAGCGAATCGACGGTCGCGCGCAATTGATCGTTACCGGAGGCTGCGAGGACGGTGTCGTGGAAGGCATTGTTGGCGTGAACCCAGCCGGCCCGCAGTTCCTCCGGGTCGGCTTCGCCCGTCAGCGCCTGCTCCACCACCCCTCGGAAAGATTCGACCGCATCGAACAGCTCCCGTAGTTGCGTGTAGGTGATCTGCCGGGCGGCCTCGTGGGCGGCGTGCCCCTCGAGTACCGCCCGCACCTCGAACACTTCGAGGAGCTCACGCATTGACGGCAGCTTCGGTCGTGCACCGCGGTTCGGGACGATCTCGACCACCCCGAGTGCCTGTAGTTGTGCAAGGGCCTCACGGATGGGCATCCGGCTGACCCCCAGTTCCTGGGCGAGTGGCTCCTGCCTGATCCACGTTCCGAAACTGTAGGTGCCGCGACTGATGCGGTCCTGGATGGTCTCGACGAGCTGCTGAACCAGAGGAGAAGTCGCTGCGCCTTCGTCGGGGACGCCGACGACCGGTTCTGCCATGCCTGATCCCTCCGCCCTTGAATCCGTTTTTGGATCCCTTGTCACTCTAATGGGATCGCGGGTGACCGAATGCCCGGTCCATCCTGAGTGAGTCACGAAAGGTTACGAATCATGTCGAGGATGCCTGTGTGGGCCATGGTGGCCACCCCATTCGGTGCGAATGCAGAGCGGATCTGCGAGCCGTCGCTGCGCGCGCTTACCCGGGAGATGCTGTCTCGAGGCTGCTCGGGCCTCATCGCGCTAGGGGTCATCGCCGAACCCGACTCGCTCTCGTTGGCGGAGAAGTCACGGGCATTGGCGGTCATCCTGGACAGCGCAGGGCCCGCACCCGTCGTCGCTGCGTCCACGAATCGGAACCCGGACGAGGCCGCGAATGAGCTCGGTGTGTTCGCCGCTCAATTCAGTGGCCGCCTGCATGCGGTGATGGTTCCGGTCCTGTCGCCCGACCCGGTAGCGGTGCGCCGCGCTCTGGTCGCCACGCATTCGATCACACAGCTGCCGGTGCTGCTGCAGGATCTTCCCGCTGCCACCGGGGTCACGATCGCGATCGATCACCTGCAGGAGGCGGTGACCGGGCTGGATTTCCTGTATGGAATCAAGTGCGAGTGCCCACCAACTTTCTGGCGGATCCGCCAGTTGCGAGAGGTCACGGAGGCGCATCTGATGACGGGTTTCGGGGGCCTCGGTCTGGTCGACGATGTGCTGGCTGGTGCCGACACCGTCGCGGCAGGAATCACGGTGCCGGAAGTCCTTGTCGACGCGGTCGACCTGTTGGCTGCGGGCGAGGTCGGTGGCGCGAGGGAGGTGATCGGGCGTTCCGCGGGCTTGATCAACTTCGAAACTCAGGCGCGCACCAGCATTGCTATCCGGAAGGAACATTGGCGCCGCCAGGGCGTCATCGCCCACTCGACGGTCCGGCCGCCGTCGTTGCCCTATCTTGTCGAGTTCGACGAGCACAGTCGAGGGCATGGGTTCGTTCTCCCATGCGCGGGTATCCAGCAGCCGTAGGGGCGGTGCGTCCCGCTATCGTGGTCCGCCACTGGTACACCTCGGACACGGTCAGCCAGGCCAAGTGGTGGTGATCGGCGAAGTCGACGGCCTCGGCGCGATCGGCCATGCGCCGGTCGTCGACAGTGCTGACGAGTGTGGCCATGACCGCGGCAGGCGTCTGATCGGCTGCACGGGTGAGTTCCAGTGCCGCCTCGGCGCGGTGTGGTCGTTCCAGTAGGCCACCGGTCGCGGTGCGAATCGGCACGGTGTGACCCGGACGGGTGAACCACTCTCGCTGCGAGGTCGGGTCCGCGAGCGCCCGCGATGTCACGGCCCGGTCGTGGGCGGAGATGCCGGTGCCGACGCCGTCGATGGCATCCACAGATACCGCGTAGTCGACACCGGTGGTGGCGTAGTGCATCGGGGGAAGACCCAAGCGATCACATGCGGCCGACGGCAGAGCGATGGTCACGAATCCCGAGGAGTGCCGGACGAGAAAATCCATTGTGGTGGTCGACACCAACGCGGCACTGCACACGAGTTCGGCTTCCACCGCGTCGGCTCGGTCGGTGCAGACGAGAACGATTGGGGCGCCCGCGGCGAGCGCTCGCACCGCGGCTTCGATGCGGTGGGTTACCGCTGTCGGAACGGGTCCGTTCCCGCCCGAGCGAAGACTTGGAAGCATATTTTTCAGCCAGAACACTGGAATGCGAATACTCATTCCACTATGGTAGCTGTCATACCTCCAAACGGCACCGCGTTTTCCGCAACGACCGTACGAAGAGGACACCAACCACAGGAGTTCACGATGCCCACCACCGCACCCCCCGTCGCCGGTGCACTGCCCACCAGCCGTGACGAGGTCGTCCGGCGAGCGAAGGAATTGCGTCCAATCCTCGCAGAGGCTGGACCGTCGATCGACGCCGCAGGATCCGATCCCACCGACAACATGCGCCTGCTCGGCGAGGCCGGTCTGCACGCCCTCAACGTCCCAGCCGCACTCGGCGGACTGTGGGACGGACCGTCATTCGGGGGCTGGCGACACACCATCGAGACCCTCGCGGAAATCTCTGCCGGCGACGGCTCGACGGGCCAGTGTTGGCTCAGCGGCGCGTTGGTCGCTCGCGAAATTTTCGACGCACCGGAGTTGCCGTCGGAGACGCGCGAGCAGCTGGCCGACGAGGTACTCCATCGCGGGCGTCGATTCGTGGCCTCGAACGCGGAAACGGGCGGAAACGGACGCGTAGTCGGGCGGAAGGTTCCCGGCGGCATCGTCGTCGACGGCACGAAGACCTTCAACACCAACAGCGGCGGCGGCGGCCAGGACATCACCAGCGTCAGTTTCGCACTCCTCGGCGACGACGAGCAGCTCGAATCGAGCACCCGCCACCACGCGCTGATCCGGCTCGACAATCCCGCACTGACACTGCACCACGACTGGGACAACATGGGCCAGCGCGGAACGTACAGTCAGACCATTGACTACCGCGAGGTCTTCGTACCCGATGGGTGGCACTTTCCGGCCCACGCAGCCGATCCCTACTTCTTCTGCGCTGCAATGCTTTTGCACGCCGGACTACTGCAAGGCATCGGGGAGGGCGCATATGACGCAGCGATCGCCTACCTGCAGAAGCTCAACCGCCCCAGCATGCCGAAGTTCGGAACGGCTACCAATGATCCGCTGATGCACCGGCAACTCGGCGAGATGTCGAGCGAGCTCGCTGCCTCGCGTGCACTGATGGTCACCGTCGCCGAGCAGCTCGAGTCCCCCGCCCGGGATGCCGAGCCCGCCGAGATGGCTATTCGCGGATTCCGCGCCAAGGTCGCCAGCACCCGGGCAGGTCTCGAGGTTTCCTCCCGCATTCACGACCTGACCGGCGCACGCAGTACTTCGAACACGTACCGCCTCGATCGATTCTGGCGCAACGCACGCACCTTCGGCAGTCATGACTCGATCGATGCGAAGAACGCATTCATCGGCGCGTTCGATCTCGCCGGCGCACTGCCGGCGATTCCCGAGTACATCCGCATCTAACCGATCTGCCCGGACCCCTCTCGGCTCGAGCATCGCCTGAAGCCTGCTCGACGAGGACCAACACAGGAGGACAGTATGAGTGCAGAATCAGCACCATCGACTGCGCAGCACATCACGGATCTGGTAACCCATGTGGATTACCGTCAGTTCGCTCCGCCTGCGCTGGTCGAACCTCGCGCGTGTGAAGTCCTGCCGGGGGCCGTGAGTTACCTCGACCTGCCCTTCGCCTCGGATGCCGGCTGGCGACCGCTGCGCCTCGACCTGCACGTGCCCAAGAGAACCGAGGCGGCCCCCGTCGTGGTCTACGCGCATGCGGGCAGCTTCCTCGCCGGTATCAAGGAAATGGGCCCCTGGCACTCACTTCCCGGGCAGGGCATCGCGGTGGCGTCCGTCGAGTACCGGCTGTCAGGGGAGGTGCAGTTTCCCGAGCCGATCGAAGATGTCCGCGCCGCGATTCGCTGGGTTCGCGTGCACGGTGACCGATTCAACCTCGATGCCAGCAGAGTCGCCGGATGGGGTAGTTCTGCAGGTGCCTATCTGATGTTGATGGCCGCGCTCGACGGACCGAGCCCGGGGGGTCGCCCCCTCGGCGAGCACCTCGACGAGTCGGCGCAACTCTCGGCGGTGGTCGATCACTACGGAGTCACCGACCTCGCTGAACTGCGCGCCGATGCCCATATGGACCCAGCCGTCAGCATCGACGATTTCGACGAGGTGATCCGCCGATTCCTCGGCGATGCCCACCGATGCAATGTCGCAGCATCCTCGGTACCGAGCCTCGTCCGGCAAGGGGCGCGGCTTCCTCCGCTGTTGATCATGCACGGTGACGATGATCGGCGAGTCGGGATCGGACAGAGCCGGCGGCTCCACGAGGCCGTCGCCGTCTCGGGTGGACATTCGGAGATGGTGGTGGTGCCCGAGGCCGACCACGGTGACGCTGTGTTCGCACAGGATCCGCTGGTCTCGGATGTCGTTCGATTCCTCGAGCGAGTGTGGGCTGGCACCGAGACGGGAGAATGAACGGATGACCTCGATACCTACGTCCGAACGCACCGCCCCTAAGCAGAAGCGCAGCGTGCGCTCGGAACAGCAAATCCTTGCGGCGGCGGTTGCCCTGCTTACCAGTGAGGGATTCTCCGAATTCACCATGTCGTCGGTGTCCGACGAATCGGGGGTGTCGATTGGCGGTGTCTATCGGCGCTTTCCGAATCGCGAGGCACTTCTCCGGCAGGTCAAGGAAGAGGTGATGACCGACTTGGAGGCCGTGGTCGAAGAGCGTCTCGCTGCCGAACCCAACAAGCTCACCAAGGTTCTCGACACCTTCACCGAGGTCTTGTCCACCGAATACTTCGCCCGCAGCCGGCTGTTTGCCTTCATCTTCGTCCACAGCGCCGATGACAGCGCCATGCGGCGGCGTGGGTTCGACTTCCACACCCGGATGAAGCAGATGCTGTTGGAAGCGGTGCGACGATGCGGCGAGGTATCCGGTGATGACCTCGATGCGGCCGTCGATATCGCCTACGAGGTCATCATGCAAAGCCTGCTGATGCGAGTCACAACGGCCGGCAGTGTCGCGGCCGACGAACCCACCTATGCCGGTCGACCCGATTCCGGCACCTATGCCACCGAACTGGCGCGCGTAGCGCGCCTTTATCTCATCGAGCGCTGCGGCTGACCTCTCGCACGCCGCGCTCCCCCATCAGGAGAATGCAAGTGACTACCCAACACGTACTCGATCATGCGGGCCTGCGGGCGCTGTATGGATCCTTTCCGACCGGTGTCGCAGCGGTCGGCGCTCACGTCCAAGGAACACCAATCGGCATGGCGGCGAGCTCATTCACCTCCGTGTCGTTCGATCCCCCGCTGGTTTCTGTTGCCGTCCAGAACACCTCCCGTACCTGGCAGGTCCTGCGCACGGCGCCTCGAATCGGGATCACCATCCTGGCTCGGCACCAAGCCGCGACTTGCCGACAGCTCTCACTGCGCGAGGGCGATCGCTTCGCGGAAGTGCCCTGGTCGCGCACCACGCAGGGGGCATTGCACATCGCCGGTGGAATCTCCACTCTCGACTGCTCACTGCACGCCGAGGTCGACGCCGGCGACCACGCCATCGCCTTGTTCGCCGTGCACGATTTCGCTCTTGCCCCGATAACAGATCCGCTCGTCTTCCACGCAAGCTCATTCAAACAACTCGCCGCGTCCTGACCGACCAGGTCTCGATCAGCCGCCCTCTCCAGCTCTTCTTCCTTCAGAAAGTCCGCCATGTCTGTAAGTACATCCGCGTCGAAACCGACTGCGCCCGTGAGATCGTCACCGGAATCGACGACGCTGCCCCTCATGATCGTCCTGACGTTCGTCACCGGTGTCGTCGACTCCGTCGGCTACCTCGGGCTGGACCGTGTCTTCGTCGGCAACATGACCGGTAACATCGTCATCCTCGGGATGGGCTTGGCCGGTGCCGACGAACTGCCGGTGCTCGGCCCCGCGATCGCCCTCGTCGCCTTCACCGCGGCCGCATTCGTCGCAGGCTTGGTGTTGCGCACGCAGCCCTCCGGCTGGACGAGTCGGGTGAGCATGTGCCTGACGGTGGGGTCTGCGGCGCTGACGGGATGCACGGTTGCGATCTTCGTGATCGACACTTCTGCCAACACCGCTGGGCAACTGATCATCGCGGCCGCGACCGCGGCCACGATGGGGACACAGGCTGCAGTCGCCCGTAAGGTGGGGGTGAAAGACATGACGACCGTCGTGGTGACTTCCACACTGACCTCACTCGCGAGCGAGTCCTGGATGTCGGGTGGAGGGTCGGCACTGTGGAATCGCCGGATCGGTGCCATCTTCGCAATCCTGGTTGGCGCGGTAGTCGGTGCGATTATATTGCGGCACAGTCATCTCGGCGTGGCAATGGCCCTCGCCGCTGCCCTCACAGTCGCGGTCACGGTGATCGGACACGTCCGCACCGACCGCCGCTGACCCTGCCCGGGGCCGAGGGCGTCTCCCCCACGTCTGCTCGACGGGGATGCACGATTGGCCCGCCATCAATCACTCGAGCCTGATCGGCGGGGCCACTACCGTTGAGGCCCTGTCATTTCGGTGAACAGTTGCCGGGCGCGGTACGGCACCAACTGGAGCATCGAGATGCCGGCGATCGTGCGCTCCATCCCGTCGATCTCCAGGATTAGCGCGACGGTTCGATACAAATCGTCGGCTGGTCGCCGCCACCCGGGCGACCAGATCTACTTCCCCTGAAACAGTTATCATCTCCACTACCTTCATTATGCCACTACGCATTTCGGATAGACGACTCAGTTGCTGTCGGCCTACTCGGATGGTCCACGAAGACCAGCAACGGATACCCAAGGCTCCGCGGCGGGATTCGTTGATCGAAACCTCGGAGCATGTCGGGCCTGCCCCCACGGGTTTATTCGGGACTGCACAGTATTTCGAGACACTTCCATTCGATGCGCAAGATCCACGCCGCTAGCTCTCGGATTGTCACACAGGTCGCCGAGCAAGGTGGATGTCGGCGTGGTCGAAATATGGCATAGCGCGCATCTTGACGCATCCCCTTCAATACAGTCTGGGCATATTGCTCAATATGAAGATTGCGCCTTGTGCATCTTGCTAACCAGTGATTCGCTATCCCAACAACATGCCTATGCGGCAGTCGCCGCGCGTCGGAGGTATCCCGTGATCGACCACACCATCGCACCCGTACAACTCGTCACCGAGGACGGGCTACGCGTCGACGACCAGGAGCTCGCGCCGCTGGTCGCAGACATCGACACCCGGCGGCTGCTGGATCTGTACGAAGATCTCGTGGTGGTGCGGCGCATCGATTCCGAGGCGACGGCGCTGCAGCGCCAAGGTGAACTCGGCTTGTGGGCACCGCTTCTCGGCCAGGAAGCAGCGCAGGTCGGGTCGGCCCGGGCGCTGGCCGAGGACGACTTCGTCTTCGCGAGCTATCGGGAACACGGGGTCGCGTACTGCCGCGGGGTGGATCCGACGCACATGCTGCGATTCTGGCGGGGGTCAACGCATTCGGGATGGGATCCGCTGCAGTACCGGATGACCACTCCGGCGATCATTGTCGGGTGCCAGGCCCTGCATGCCACGGGGTACGCGATGGGCGCTCAGCTCGAGGGTGCCGCGGCCGCGACGATCACGTACTTCGGTGACGGCGCTACCAGCCAGGGCGACATCTCCGAGGCATTCGGTTTTGCGGCCAGCTTCCAGGCTGCGGTCGTCTTCTTCTGCCAGAACAATCAGTGGGCGATCTCCGAACCGGTGTCGCTGCAGACGAAGGTGACCATCGCCGAACGGGGTCGCGGTTTCGGGATTCCGTCCGTCCGGGTCGACGGCAACGACGTCCTCGCTGTTCTGGCCGCTACCCGGGCCGCCCTGGCGGGCGCGCGAGAGGGCAACGGCCCAATGTTGATCGAAGCGGTTACCTACCGGATGGGTCCGCACACCACTTCCGACGACCCCACCCGCTACCGGAATTCGGCACTCGACGAGGAGTGGAAACTGAAAGATCCGCTGGATCGGATCAAGAAGTTGCTCGAGCGAGAAGGTGTGCTCGATGACACCTACCTCGCACGTGTGCAGGCTCAAGCTGACGCCACCGCAGCCGAATTGCGCCGTGGTTGCCTCGAGACCGTCGAGCCCACCGCCATGTCCCTGTTCGACCACGTGTACGCCGACCCTCATCCCCTCGTCGACGACGAGCGCCGCCAGTTCGAGACCTACCTCGCCAGCTTCGAAGGACCAACACGATGACCACCACACTCCCCTTGGGTAAGGCTCTCAACGCCGGTTTGCGGCGCGCCATGGAGGACGACCCGAAGGTTCTGCTCATGGGTGAGGACATCGGACAGCTCGGCGGCGTCTTTCGGATCACCGAGGGTCTGGAGAAAGACTTCGGCACACATCGGGTCCTCGACACTCCGCTTGCTGAATCAGGAATCCTGGGCACCGCAATCGGTCTGGCGATGCGCGGCTTCCGTCCCGTCTGTGAGATCCAGTTCGACGGTTTCATCTACCCGGCGTTCGATCAGATCGTCTCTCAGGTCGCCAAGCTGCATTATCGGACCGGCGGCAATGTCAAGGTCCCGATCACCATCCGCGTCCCCTACGGCGGGGGTATCGGAGCTATCGAGCATCACTCTGAGTCACCGGAGGGCTACTTCGCCCAGACCGCCGGTCTGCGCGTGGTCACCTGCGGCAACGCCGCCGACGCGCATCTGATGATTCGACAGGCGATCGCCTCGGATGATCCGGTGCTGTTCTTCGAACCCAAGCGACGGTACTGGGAAAAGGGCCCGGTCGACCTCGACGCCAGTACGAACGCCTTCCCGCTGCACAAGGCTCGGACTGTGGTGGAAGGTACCGATGCCACGCTGCTGGCGTACGGCCCGCTGGTAACGACAGCGGTGCAGGCCGCGACGGTAGCGGCGGAGGAAGGAACGTCGCTGGAGGTCATCGACCTGCGTTCGCTCTCGCCTCTCGACATGGACACGATCGAGGCTTCGGTACGGAAGACCGGACGGCTGATCGTCACCCACGAAGCCCCGGTGTTCCTCGGAATCGGAGCCGAGATCGCGGCGCGAGTGACCGAACGCTGCTTCTACCACCTCGAGTCCCCGGTCCTGAGGGTCGGCGGGTTCACCCTCCCCTATCCGCCCGCGAAACTCGAGCAATTCTTCCTGCCCGATGTGGACCGGATCCTCGACGCCGTCGACAGATCGATTGCCGCGTAGCGCACCAGAACGGAACACACCATGCCTGAAGTACGAAGTTTCCTGCTGCCCGATCTCGGGGAGGGACTGACCGATGCGGAACTGATCTCCTGGTTCGTGGCCGTCGGGGACACCGTCGAGCTCAATCAGATCATCGCCGAGGTCGAAACGGCCAAGGCCTCCGTGGAGCTTCCCTCCCCGTACGCCGGTACGGTGACCGCCCTACACGCCGCGGCGGGAGCAACCGTCGACGTCGGCACCGCGATCATCGACATCGACACCGGCGAAGACGCCGCCGCCCCGGCAACCCCCGCCACACCGCAAACCTCCGCTGCCGCGCAGGCGGAGACGGGCACGCCGGATCGCATCCCCGTCCTGGTCGGCTACGGGGTGGCCGGCGACGGCGGTAGCCGACGTAGTTCGCGCCCCGCGGCTGCCGACGTCGCAAAGGTCCGACGCGATGCGGCCGGTGGGCCGGCAGCTAACGCACGTCCGCTCGCCAAGCCACCGGTGCGGTTCTACGCGTACCAGCGCGATGTCGACATCGCGGAGGTCCCCGCCACCGGCCCGCACGGTGACGTTACCCGTGACGACATCACCAATTACCTGGCGGCGCAACAGGTATCGGAAGACTCCCCGGAGTCGTTCTTCCCCTCGCCAGTCGTTGCCGGGAGCACGCCCGGCGACGAGACCCGAGTCGCGATCAAGGGCGTCCGCAAGCACACCGCAGCCGCGATGGTCACCAGTGCGTTCACCGCGCCGCACGTCACCGAGTTCGTCACTGTGGATGTCACCCCAACGGTCGAGCTCCTCGACAGATTGCGTGCGCACCGCCAATTCACAGACGTGCGGCTGACACCGCTGGCGTTGATCGCCAAGGCGCTGCTCATCGCCCTTCGGCGGAACCCGAGCCTGAACTCGCACTGGGACGACGAAGCCCAGGAGATCGTGATCAAACACCATGTCAACCTGGGGATCGCGGCCGCCACGCCCCGGGGTCTCATGGTTCCCAACATCAAGCACGCGCACCGGCTGGGTCTGCGTGAGCTTGCCGACGCGTTGGTCGACCTCACTCGCACCGCCAAGGAAGGCAAGACCGGACCTACCGATCTTGCCGGCGGCACCATCACAATCACCAATGTCGGGGTGTTCGGCGTCGACGCAGGCACACCGATTCTCAACCCCGGCGAAGCCGCGATCCTGTGCTTCGGAGCCATTCGCAACCAACCCTGGGAATTCGAAGGCGACATCGCCCTGCGCTCGGTGACCACGTTGAGCCTGTCCTTCGACCACCGACTGGTCGACGGAGAGCAAGGGTCGAAGTTCCTCGCCGACATCGGCCGCATCCTGTCGGATCCGCTCGAGTTCGTCGCGCTCGGATGAGCACGATCGACGAGGCCCTGACACGGAGAATGCGCATGTACACCCACGACGACGGCGCGCTCGGGTTCGCCAAGCGGCAGATCGGCCGCACGATCACCGTTCACCGGCGGCGAGACGGATGGCGCTGCGGCCAACCGGGACGCGTCATGATGGTTGCCCCGTCCCAGGGGCGACCGTGCTGGCTCGTCGAGTATCCCGACGGAGCGCACGATGTCGTACCCGTCGCGGACCCCGGTTACCACTACACCCTGCACTAGGCACTTGCGACAGCTGCCCGAACGCTGTCGCCAGAGAGGAGATCAGCGATGACTCGGACACCGGACCTCGTCGTCCTCGGAGGTGGGTCGGGTGGTTACGCCTGCGCGTTCCGAGCCGCCCAACTCGGCCTGTCCGTCACCCTCGTGGAGAAGGACAAAGTCGGTGGAACCTGCCTGCACCGCGGGTGCATACCCACCAAAGCGCTCGTGCACGCGGCCGAAGTCGCCGACACCGTGCGCGACGGCAATCGGTACGGGGTGCGTGGCACTTTCGACGGCATCGATACCGACCAGGTGCACCACTACAAGGACGGCGTCGTCGCCAAGCTGTACAAGGGTCTGCAAGGACTCGTCACACACCACTGCATCGATGTCGTCACCGGCCACGGCCGCTACCTGGGCAACCGGACCGTCGACGTCGACGGCGAGAAGATCACCGGCAAATCGGTGGTCCTCGCGACCGGATCCTACGCACGCAGTCTTCCCCGCCTCGAAATCGGTGGCCGTATCGTCACCAGCGACCAAGCCCTCACACACAAGGAGATCCCGCAACGCGTGGCGATCCTCGGCGGYGGCGTCATCGGCGTCGAATTCGCCAGCGTGTGGTCATCATTCGGGTCGCAGGTGACGATCATCGAAGCACTTCCCCGTTTGGTCGCCGCCGAAGACGAGTGGACCTCGAAACAGCTGAGCCGCGCGTTCCGGAAACGCGGTATCACCGCTCAGACCTCGACGAAGTTCGTCGAGGCCACCGAGATCGGCGAGACCGTGTCGATCACACTCGACTCGGGCGACAAGATCGAAACCGACCTGCTCATGGCGGCGGTCGGACGCGGCCCCCGAACCGCCGACAGCGGTCTCGCCGAAGCCGG
The DNA here is from genome assembly GCF_056402775.1 of Rhodococcus sp. P3_B8. Classification (NCBI taxonomy): domain Bacteria; kingdom Bacillati; phylum Actinomycetota; class Actinomycetes; order Mycobacteriales; family Nocardiaceae; genus Rhodococcus; species Rhodococcus sp. P3_B8. Next base: position 63,386 of record NZ_JBFUGT010000013.1, on the reverse strand, counting down.
CGTGGCACTCGACCGAGGCTTCGTCGTCGTCGACGAACACCTCCAAACCAACCACGACGGCGTCTACGCAGTCGGCGACATCGTCGCCGGACTGCAACTCGCACACCGCGGTTTCCAACAAGGCCTGTTCGTCGCGGAACACATCGCCGGCCGCAATCCCACCCGAATCGAAGAAACGGCAATACCGCGGGTCACCTACACCCACCCGGAGATCGCGTCGGTCGGATTGACCGAGGCCGGCGCACGCGAGAAGTACGGAGACGTCTCCACGATCGTCTACGACCTCGCCGGAAACGGAAAAAGCCAAATTCTCGGCACCACCGGTGGCATCAAGGTCATCCGCGCCGGCGCCGAGTCCACCGACGGCCCGGTCGTCGGAGTGCACATGGTCGGCGCGCGGGTAAGCGAGTTGATCAGCGAAGCCCAGCTGATCGTCGCCTGGGGCGCCCATCCCCAGGAAGTCGCCCAACTCGTGCACGCCCACCCCACCCAGGCGGAGGCACTCGGCGAAGCACATCTGGCCCTCGCCGGACAACCCCTGCATGCGCATGGCTGACCACGCCACGCCCCACACCGTCACCACGAGAAGGAACACGAGATGACACTCACCACCGACGCCCCCGACGTGGCGACCACCGACGACAACACCGTCTTCGGTCGCGCCGACGCGATACCCGGGCTTCCCCACGAACAAGTCGTCTTCTGCGAAGACGCCGCCACCGGACTGCGGGCGATCATCGGCATACATTCGACAGTCCTCGGTCCCGCGCTCGGCGGCACTCGCTTCTACCCGTATCCCGACCAGAGCAGCGCGCTGACCGACGTCCTGCGCCTGTCGCGAGGGATGACATACAAGGCGGCGATCGCGGGAGTCGCGCTCGGCGGCGGCAAGGCGGTCATCATCGGCGACCCGGAGCAGACGAAAACCCCCGAACTGCTGCGCGCGTACGGCCGGTTCATCGACACCCTCGGCGGGCGGTACATCTCCGCCGGCGACGTCGGCACCAATACCGACGATCTCGATGTGATCGGTGAGGCAACCGATCACGTCGTCGGACGCTCCACCGCTGTCGGCGGATCCGGCAACAGCGGCCCCATGACTGCCCTCGGTGTCTACCAAGCCCTGCGCGCAGCTGCCGCCACAGTTTGGGGAAAACCGGTGTTGTCGGGTCGGACCGTGGGCGTCGAGGGCGTGGGCAAGGTCGGCTCCGAGTTGATCTCACTTCTTCTCGCAGACGGAGCACGCGTCATCGCCGCCGATGTGCACGATGCCTCCCTCGCCCGCGTCGCCGAACGTTTTCCCGAGATTTCCGTTACCCAGGACATCCTCGGCGAGCGGATCGACGTCTACGCGCCGTGCGCCATGGGCGGCACGCTCACCACGGACACCGTGCCACGGCTGACCGCATCCATCGTCTGCGGCGCGGCCAACAACCAACTGTGGACCCCTGAGGTAGGCCGGCAACTTCATGACCGGGACGTGCTGTGGGTCCCCGACTACGTCGCCAACGCCGGAGGCCTTATCCAGGTAGCCGGCGAGCGAGAAGGCGCGACTACCGACTGGATACGCGATCGCGTCGAACGCATCTATGACACTGTCATCGCCATCCTCGACAGGTCAAAATCCGAGTCGATCACCCCAGGGCAGGCAGCCGACAGCATCGTCGAGGCACGCCTGTCCTCCACCCGGCGCGCGTAGAGCCTGAGCCGCCAGCTCAACCGGTGCCCTGTGCCCGCTGCCACCCGACGGCAGCGAGCGTATCCCGAGCGTGCTAGCTCCCGCCCGGGATGCGGGCGGCCCCGTCGTCCATCCGGCAACGACGGGGCCGCCAATTACCAATTGGGCGTGGAATTTAAACTCCATTCCGGAGATCCAACTCGCCGCGTTGCCTCCCAGCTTTGCCGACGGGGAATCCACCCCAGCCACTCCGGAACCCGATTCGGGCTTGCCCCGCACCCCGTTCGGCCACCGATATTGACCGAAGCCCTCCCTGCTCCACTGCAGCGAGGTCAGCAAGTACCGGTCGAGGGTAATTGGCTCCCCTCGATTCAGCGCCGTCACGACGACCGCCATCTGCAAAGGAGCCGGGATCTATCGGTGAATTATGTTCTCCAATAATCTATTTAGCATTCTTGCCGGTGGTCACGGTACTTCGAGGCCTGCATCCGCGTATGCGGTCCGTGCGTAGTCTGTTGTCAATGCAGTGATCAGGGCCGTTGCATTGCGGTCGCCGACGGCGTGGGTGCCGAGTGCTGCCGAGAATTCGGTGTAATGCTGAATCGATTCGGGGAGGGGTCCGACGATCTGGACCTCGGGGACGAACCTGAGCTCGCTGAGTTGCTGGATGGCCAGATCAGCGCGTCCGTCGACCACCGCAAGAGCGGTGAAGCCCTTTTCGACGATGGTGGCGCGGGAGTTGACCTCGTGGGAAATACCGAGAGCGAGGAGGAGTTCTGCGAAGTAGACGCCGCTTGCTCCGGTACGGGAGTATGCAACTGAGCGTGCCTGTTTGAGCGTCGAGGCGAGTGCTTCCGGGCTGCTGATGTCGGGTGTTGGTGTTTCGGGGGAGACTGCGAGTCCGACGCCGGTTCGAGCGATGGATTTGCGACTCGGCCCGTCGATAATGCCGGCAGTGACGAGTCTGTCGAACGACGATGACACACCGATCATCACGTCCGGTCGAGCACCGCTTTCGATCTTGTCCAGCAGCACGTTCGTGGGATCGAATGTCGATTCGGCGCGCGCGCCCGAGTCCCGTTCGTAACGAGGGAGAATGGTGAAGTCGAGTGCGCCCTTCACTGCGAGAGTGCTGAAGAGGGAGACACGGTTGTCGTGGGGGGTGCTCATGCCTGATTGTCCTATCGGGTGGAGGCGAGTGCATCACGTTGTTGTGTTGTGAGTGGGCGTGTGTTCATTCCCCGTAACAGGAGGAAGAGCTTGGATGTCTCTTCGAGTTCCTCGATCGCGTCGAGTGCTGATCCGACGGTGTCTCCCGCGACGATCGGGCCGTGATTGCTCAGTAGCAATGCGTGGTGGGTGATGGCCGCGTGTTCGGCCGTTTCTTCGAGTCCGTCGTCGCCTGGCGCGTAGTAGGGAAGCAGGGGAAGTTTCCCAATGCGCATCGCGAAGTATGCGGTCAGTGGCGGCAGCACGTCGGCGGGGTCGATATCGACCAGGCACGACACTGCACCCGCATACGTCGAGTGGGTGTGTACGACGGCGTTTGCCTGTGGACGCGCGCGCAGGATCGCAGCGTGCAGGAATGCTTCCTTCGACGGCCGTGTGCCGCCGAGGTGTTTTCCTGCCGCGTCGATGATGGACAACTCATCGGGTTCGACGGTTCCGAGGCTACTGCCGGTGGGAGTGACGAGGATGTTCTCGCCAGCGCGGACCGAGATGTTTCCGGTGCTGCCGTGAGTCAGTGATCGTGTGAAGATCGATCTGGCCGCGGCTATTACCTGGGCGCGCTTGTCGTCGAAGTGTGTCATGCGAGATCCGATCGATGGGCCGACGCGTCGGCGAGCAGTTCGGGGCTTCCGAAGTTCCCTGATTTGAGGAGCAGGGCGATTCGGTGTCCGGATGTTGTCAGAATCCATGGCACGCCCGGTGCGGCCTCGGATCCGATGAGTCCTCCGCTGACGTCGAGTGCGGTCACGATCGCTCCGGAGGTCTCGCCGCCGGCGGCGACGATTCGGGTGACGCCACGTTCGACGAGTCCGATGGCTATTCGGCCCGTGGTGTTTTCGAGGACGGCAGCCGATTCGGCGATCCCGAGAGCGTCTTGGACGCGTTTGAGCTCGACCGGATTGAGTGACGAGTAGATCAACGGAGCGTCGGTGGTGGTGAGAGCGTCGTACCAGGCGAGTGCGTCGGCGGCCAGGGTTTCTGGGTTGTCGTCGACCATCGCGTCGAGCTGGTACGAAGGGCGTCCCTGTCCTTTCATGACGGCGATCTGCTCGAGTGTTCGCGCCGAGCAGCTGCCGGCGAGGACGGCTGCTCGGCCTTCGCGGTCGGCACCTGCCTGAGCAGGGGTCGTGTTGCCGACGAGCGTCGAGTTGGCGGCCGCGACTGCCGCCGCTAGACCTCCCGCCAGGCCTGCTGCGCCGGCTGTCAGCGATGATCCTTGGATGGCACGACCAATCGCCTGAAGGTCCTGTTGGTCGACAGCATCGACGAGAATGTATTTTTCAGCGCGTGTTTCGGCTGCGGCGATGGCTGCCGTAATGGAGTCGGTACCCTCCTTGACCGTCGCATGGGGGATGAGTCCGACTGTTGCGTCCGTCTGAGTACGTAGCAAGCGAGGGAGGTACGAGTCGGTCATCGGCGTGACCGGGTGGTTACGCATGTGTGAATCGGATAGCAGGAGCATGTCGACGAAAAGGTATCCCTGGTACTGCGTTCGCAGGTGTTCAGGAGAGCTAGGTGTCGTTATCACCGTGGCCGCGCCGATGGCGTCGGTGAGAGCGTCCAGTACCGGGCCGATGTTGCCGCGTGGTGTCGAATCGAATGTGGAGCAGTATTTGAAGTAGATTTGGTCGGCACCGTGTTCGCGCAACCACCGTAATGCATCCAGTGACTGCTGCACGGCCTCCGGCGCGGGGGTCATCCTGCTCTTGAGTGCGATGACGACGGCATCGCTGGGCGACCGCTCGACGTCGTCGGGCGGTACACCGAAGAACATGTGCGTTCTCAGTCCTTCGCGACGGAAGGCCACGGCGACGTCGGTGCCCCCGGTGAAGTCGTCTGCGATGGCGCCAATCATGCTGTCTCGCTGGTGTAGTCGAGTCGTGTTCGGAGCAGTTTTGCCGCGGCGCCCGGACCGGATACAACCGGTATGCCCAGCCGTTCGGAGAGTGCGGACGCAACGGGTGCCAGGGAGTACTGAGCAAGCAGTATCGCGTCGATGCGATCGGTGAATGTCACGCAGGTCTCGGTCAGCGCGGTGAGTAGCGAGTGTTGGTCGCCGTCCCGGGTGGCCTCGTGCGCCGCGGGGGCGTAGGCGCCGAGGATCTTGATAGTCCTCGACTGCGTGGCCACGAAATCTGCGAATCGCTTCTCCGTGTCGAGTAGTGCGGCTTCGAAGGACGCGACAACCAGAATGCGGTCGAATCCGCCCTCCACAGCGGCGGCGAACGCGGCATCATCGGGCGCGAGAACGGGCACGAGTGCAGGGTAGGTGCGCGCGATCGGTCCGTACATGGAGCACGTGAGCAGGACTGCGTCGGCGCCTTCGGTGACGGCGTGGTCGATGAGTCGGAGCATTCTCTGCGCCAGCGGACCTACAACGCCGCCGTGTTCATCGGCTTCCGTCAGCAACCGGTCGTCGAGGATGTTCCACACCACTGCTTCGGGAAAATTTTCGGTCAAACCTACTACTGCGGGCGCTATGGCCGCGGGCGTTGCGCTGATCAGAGCTACCAGCGGTCTATCAGTGTGTATTGAAGTCATCTCTGTTCATTCGCATCGAAGTAGATGGGGTCGAAACCTGTTCGGGGGTGAAAGTTTCGAGCGCGTTACGTTTGAAAAATTCTCGATTGCCCCTTGCGCTTACCTGAAATATACGAGAAGTATATGGGATCGGCAAGGGGCTGAACCTGCACGCAGAACGTGCACGACGAGAGGAGACGTCATGGGCGGACAATCGACCGTGTCCAAGACGAACAACGCACGAAGAGTTATGTACAGGGCGTACGCAGCAAGTGCTACCGGTACAGCGCTGGAGTGGTACGACTTCGCCATCTACTCGGTGGCTGCCGCTCTGGTCTTTCCAGAAGTTTTCTTCCCTAACAGTGACCCCACTGCGGGCACCCTTCTCGCGTTCTCGACCTACGCCGTGGGTTACATCTCAAGGCCCGTAGGAGGCTTCGTCTTCGGGCGCCTCGGCGATGTGATCGGGCGAAAGCACTTGCTGGTCGTCACATTGATCATCATCGGTGCCACTACCTTCCTGATCGGATTGCTGCCCGGTTACGCGACTCTCGGCATCGCGGCACCAATCGCGCTCGTCGTGTTGCGGTTCGCCCAGGGTGTCGCAGTGGGTGGTGAGTGGGGTGGAGCGGTATTGCTGTCCAGCGAATACGGCAACCCGAAACGTCGTGGACTTCTAGCCTCGGCCGCGCAGGTCGGAACTCCGATCGGCAACCTCATGGCCAACGGTGTGCTCGCTCTATTGGCGGTTGTCCTGACCGACGAACAATTCACGTCGTGGGGATGGCGAGTTGCGTTCCTGCTGTCGGCCGTCCTCGTCGGCTTCGGTCTCTGGATACGCATGAAGCTGGAAGACACTCCGGTGTTCCAAGCGCTGAGCGAAAGCGGAGAGCGCCCGGAAGCGCCGGTCGCGGAAGTTTTCGGCACGGAGCGACGTGCACTGGTGGCTGGAATACTCACGCGAATCTGCCCAGATATCACGTTCGCGTTGTTCTCGGTCTTTTCGATCACATACGGAGTTCAGAAGCTGGGCTTCAGTCGCAGCGAGGTGCTGGTGGCCGTGATGGTGGGCTCCGCCGCGCAAATCGTGTTCACACCCGCTGCCGGCGCGTTATCCGACCGCGTCAACCGCAGACTGATGTTCGGAGTCGCGACCGTCGGCGCGTTCGTGTGGTCGATCGCGTTCTTCGTGATCGTGCAGGACGGCTCACTGCTCCTCATGATTGTGGGTGTCGTCGGCGGCTTGGCCTTCCATTCACTCATGTACGGCCCGCAGGCTGCGTTCATTTCAGAACAGTTCAGCGTCCGACTTCGCGCCACCGGATCCTCCTTGGTGTTCAGTTTGTCCGGAATCGTGGGCGGCGCGCTGGCGCCTCTCATCTTCACGTATCTGTTCACCCGAACCGGCAGCTGGGACTTGATCCCGGTCTACATCGGCATCGCCGCTGCATGCACTATCACCGGTCTCGCCATCGGCAGAAACCCCGACCGCGAAGAGGAAAGTCATTATCTTCCGCTGGAGAGAGAACCTGAGGGCTTTACTGGGCGAGTCGAGGCATTCGAATGACTTCTGTCGCGCCGGCGTTTCGGTTCGCTGCGAACCTCAAGTGGCTGTTCACGGAACTCCCCTTCGAGCAGCGCTTCACTGCCGCCGCCGACGCCGGGYTCACCGGAGTCGAGTACGCATCTCCGTACGAGTACTCGCTGAAGGAACTCACGAAATACTTGGCCGACTCGGGCCTTGAGCAGGTGCTGATCAATACTCCGGACTCGAACCTGCGGTACGGCACCGCATGCACTCCTGACGCTAGGCGAGTGTTCCGGACAGACTTTTCGACGGCGTTGGACTACGGGGTCGAATTGGGCACCGGCATCATCCATGTCAGGGCCGGCGTTCGTAGGCCTGATGTATCGAAAGATTCCGCGATAGCGACCTATGTCGAGAATCTCGCCTGGGCGGTGGAGCGGTCAGCGTCGACGGGCATCACGCTCGTCATCGAGTTGATCTCTCAGCAAGAATCCCCGGGATTCGTACTCGAATCGCTCGACGAGACAGCGGCGGTAGTGAACGCAGTCGGACACCGCCGAGTGGGTGTTCTCTTCGACGTCTACCACTGTCGAACAGACGGCGGCGACGTCGTCGACGACCTGGCGCGGATGATGCCCTTCGTTGCGCATGTGCAGATCGCCGACAGCCCGGGGAGATCCGAACCCGGAACGGGCTCCATCCCATGGGTCTGCGTGTTCGAGCAACTACGCCGGCTGCAGTATCAAGGGTGGATCGGATGTGAATACGCGCCCAGCCACGACACCGTCGAAGGTCTGGTGTGGCGTGAGGCCTTCACAGTATGACGACGGTGATCGACAGCAGGCGCGTGGGCCTTAGGACTTCGGAACGAGAAGGTCGTCCGTCCGTATGTCGATGTCGAAAGGCTGGACCGTTCCGGTCTTCAGTATCTGAATCAACCGGTCCTGTGTCTTGGTCGCGTGAGCCGGGCACAGCGTGCGAAGCGCGTCGCGATCGCCGCGGCGGACCGCGTCGATGATGGCCTCGTGTTCGCTGAGGTTCTCGTCGAATCGTGCTTCGTGCAGTTCCGAGTCTGCGGCTTCGAGTTGGTAGAGAAGCACGTTGAGACGGCGGACGTGTCGGTGGGTCGAATGCGCGAAGTCGTAGATGAAGCTGTTGTCGATGGTGCGGTGCATTCTCAGGTGGAATCGCTGATTCTGTTCGGTGATCTCCAAGTACTGGCGCTGGTTCACCTTTTCGCGATACTCGGCCTGAATGGCAGTCAGATCGGGCACCAGCGCCGCGTCGTCGAATCGGCACAGGTTTCCCACGACGGTCTCCGCCAACTGGTGGGCGGTGACGATCTCGCGGATCTCTGCGAGGTCGAGTTTGCGAACGAAGGTGCCGCCTCGATTCGGAGCGATCTTGACGAATCCCTCGGCGGCCAGTCGATTGATCGCCTCGCGCGCGGGGGTACGGCCGAAGCCGTAATTGCTCAGGAGCAATCTCTCGTCGATTCGACTCCCCGGTGCAAGTTCCAGGTCGATGATGAGTGATCGGATTCTCTCGACAACGCTGTCGGTCTGAGACGCAGACGAGGACTCGCCATCCGTCAGTTGATTCGTCATTTCGCTCCCCCGTCCGAGGATAGATACTGGGCTACTGGGTCAACCCACGAATATACGTTCTGCATACTTCCTGGTTACAAGGAGCGTAGCGCTTGATCGCGTAAACCCTTGTAACGACGAACACCGATCGCTACAGTAAATATACGTTACATATACAGATGGAGGTTGACGTGGACAGTTCGATCACTCGCATCGAAACCATCGTCGGTCGTACAGTCCGCCGGGACATCACTCGCCTGGTGAAGTTCGCCGAAGGAAACCTGCAACGCGCGGCTGAATCATTGGCCAACACCCCCACGCCGCACGTCGGAATCGTGTGCGGATTCTTCGTCCGTCACGCCGAACCGCCATCACCGGAGACGGACGGTCTCAATGGCATGGGTCAGCTCGCAGCAGGACTGATCGAAGCCGGAATCCCGGTCACCGTGATCACGGATGCCCCATGCGCCAAGGCGGTGTGGGCCGTCGTGGAGGCCTTGCCGGCCAAGGTCGACCTCGAGATCGTGGCAGTCGATCCCGCCGCCGTCCGCGCCCTGCGGGCACGCCTGGAATCGGCAGAACACCCGCTGTCCCACATCGTCGCTATCGAGCGATGCTCACTGGGGTCCGATGGCAAACCGCACCGCGAGCACGGTTGGGACATCTCGCAGGACACCGCCCCACTCGACTATCTCTTCGAAGACGACGGTTGGACCGCTCCCTGGGTGAGCATCGGCATCGGTGACGGTGGGAACGAAATCGGAATGGGTGTTCTACCAAAAGATATCGTCGAAAACGACATCCCCAATGGCTCACTCGTAGCAGCACAAACCAGCGCCGATCATCTGATCGTCTCCGGCGTCGCGAACTGGGGCGCATACGGCCTGCTAGGGGCACTTGCCGTACTACGCACGGACCTTACAGCCAAACTGCTTGCGCATTTCAACGCCGCGAACGAGGAGAAATACCTGAGCGAGGCAGTGCACATCGGCCAAGCAATCGACGATAGCCGAACCGATCGGCTCGGCCAACTTCAGATGACCATCGATCGCCTGCCGCTCGATGATCACATCGCGATCATCGATGCCATCAACGACGTGATCTCCGCCTGATCGACCAAGGCAGAATAACCTTTTGAATCCCGGAGGCAATCCAGAGTGAAACCCGTAGAACCGCAACACCACATGGTGTGGGCAGACGACATCCGATTTCACGTCGTCGAAGCCGGCGAGGGCCCAACGATAGTGCTGGTCGCAGGGTACCCACAGAGTGTGTACGCATGGAGGCGAGTGATTCCCCTACTCGCCCAGAACTATCACGTCATCGCACTCGATCTCCCAGGCCAGGGAGACTCCGACAAGCCGCTAGGTGGATACGACACCAAGACGACGAGCGCGCGGGTGCGAGCCCTGATGAGCGCGATGAATCAGGAACGCTACCTATTCGTCGGACACGACATCGGATCCTGGGTCGGTTACGCCTATGCCCACCAGTTCGCCGACGACCTGCGTGGCCTCGTCCTGCTCGATGGAAACATTCCGGGAGTTACGCTGCAGCCGACTCTAACGCTCGGGCCGGACAATTGGCGCAACTGGCACTTCCTGTTCAACCCGATCGCGGACCTACCCGAGGCGTTGCTCGCCGGACGCGAGCGAATCCTGATCGAATGGTTCTTCAGTCGCAAGACAGCGAACTGGAGGGCGACGTTCAGCCGGGAGGACATCGACGAATACGAGCGTGTCTACCAAGCGCCGGGCGGCACCCGGGGGATGCTCGGGTACTACCGCGCGGTGCTCGAGGACATCGAGCAGAACTCATCGCTGATGACGACGAAGATTGCCGTGCCCGTCTTGGCGCTCGGTGGCGAAGTCGGCTCTGCACCCGATCTCTTCGAACGTATGAAACCACTCGGCACCGATGTGCGAGGCGGGCTCATACCGCGATCGGGCCACTACATCCCAGAAGAGGAACCCGAGGCACTCGTGCGCGAAATCTCCAGCTTTGCCTACACCCTTCCGCAATAGAAAGCCGAACCGATAAATATCATGAGCGCTTCCACTGTCGACTCGACAGTCAAATCAGAGCAGCCCAGTAGCAATATCCGCCCACTGGTGGTCCATCGGGGCGTGGCCTACCTCAGCGGTCAGCTTCCCAGGGAAGACGGCCGACTCGTCCACCGTGGAAAGGTAGGCGATGACATCGATCTGCCAACGGCTCAGGCCGCGGCGCGCCTGTGCGCCCAGCTGAGCCTCGACACGTTGCAACGCGAACTAGGTCCTGCCCACAAGCTCGCCCGCCTCCTGAAGATCACAGGGTACGTCTCGTCCACATCGGACTTCACCGAACAAGGCAAGGTTCTCGATGCCGCATCGGAAATCTTCATCAACGAGTTGGGCGATCGAGGAACCCACGCACGCAGCGCCATCGGTGTCGCGCAACTTCCTCACGGCGCATGCGTGGAAATCGAATTGATTGTGTCGGTGGAAACAGCATAGTCACCCGTGCCGAATGCCTGCCGTGACCTCGTCGTTGTCTGGACGACGTCACGGCCGGCACATCAAATGGGCTATCACGTCAACTGGGCGACCCACCGTCTCACGTCGTCCGCAGTCCGAGAAATCGCACTGAGCGTGTCGCCGGAGTTCTCCACTCGGAATTGTCCACGCCATTGGTGCGGTAGCAACTTGCCCGGCGTGGGGCGTCTCTGATCACATCGCCGCCACGCGCCGCGCTCACGCTGCACCGACCGGGATCTGCACCCTCGACGCCACGACAGTGTGCGCTCCACCTGGGCGGTTCCACCGATCACCGCACACCAGATGCGCTCGCGACGAATATTCCAGCCACGGCATGTCCCCGTCCGTCAACACGATCACCACATGCGGCGCGGGAGGCGCACGGTGTCGTCGGCGAACTCGAGGAGTTCCTGCCCCGCTGAGGCCACCACCGACCTACTCGGCAATCTTCAGACACCCCGGGGACCGGCATCTGAAAGCGCGCAGACCGCACCCGGAGGGGTGGACGCGTGCTCTGTGGCCGTGGCGCCCACCCCCCTCCACCCGAACAAATCTTGTGCGGGTGGCCGGGACGTGCTCACCCAGTGCGTTCTGTGAGGGCATACGTGCCGGCGACTCGCAGCAAATCGAGTCGTTGAGCGTCGACGCTGCCCGCATCAGCGCTGTAGGCGACGATCTTCAGATCTTCCCCAGGCACCAGGAGTACGTCGCAATCGACCGTGACGTTGCCGACTGAGGGATGCTGGATCGTTTTGCGATCAGTGGCGTGCACTGCCGCTGTCCCCCCTGCCCACAGCGTGGCAAAGCGCGGACTTGCCTTTCTCAACTCTGCGTTGAGGGAGGCCAGTTGTGTGTCGTCACTGTAGTTGGCCGATGCTAGACGGAGGTCTGCTACAAGGGCCGCCTCCATTGCTTCCGATCCTCGCTCGGAGTGGACAGGCCATGGGGTCGCCCGCGTTTCGGCTTTGTCGTTGCCGAGGAAGGTGGCTCGAACGAGATTGCGTTCGGTTGTCGGCCTGTCGAGCGGGTCTCCGAGGAGCAGCGCCCAGAGGGCAGTCCAGTACAGGAGCGTCCAGTCGGCGGAATAGATCGCGAGAGGAAGTTCCCCGAGCCGTGCGACGAGTCTCTGCACTCCGGGCGGCACGTGGGAGGAGATGGTTCTGCTGGCTGGAGGTAGAAGACCCGCGAGCCGGTAGAGGTGATCGTGCTCGGTTCGGTTGAGCTGTAGGCTCCGGGCGAGCGCGGCAACTACCTGCATTGATGGGTTACGTGCTCGTCCTTGTTCGAGTCGTACCACGTAGTCCACGGACACGCCGGCTAACGCAGCGAGATCCTCGCGCCGTAAACCATGCGAACGGCGTTGTCGACTGTCAGGAAGTCCCACATCGGCGGGCTGAAGCCGGTCTCGCCATGTGCGCAGGATCTGGCCGAGCGAGTTGTCGTTCGTGGTCACCGCTCCATTGTCTTCCTCTTCTTCCGCCCCGTCGTGGTACTGCGAGTCCTACCGCCGAGCAGGGCCTGGTTGTCATCGCGTTGCCGGTCGACGATATAGCCGTTCCCACTTCACATCGCTCGAGGTCGCACAGTCACGAACTCGGCATCTACTGCCCCACTCGGAGGAACGTCCATGGAGAACTCGACTCGGGATTACCCGTCGGCGCGGCCGAGCGGGCCACTGAACGGGAAGGTCGCGATAGTGACCGGAGCACCCCGCAGCATCGGGCGAGCAATCGCACAGGCACTGACCGCAGACGGTGCCTCCGTTGTCGTGCACTACAGGAGCCGCCGCGACGAGGCCGAGGACACCGTGGCGTCGCTTCGATCCCGGGGCGCACAGGCACTCGCAGTCCGGGCCGATCTCACTGAAAGCTCCGAGGTTTCAGCACTGTTCGCGGCGACCACGGCTCACTTCGGCGGTGTCGATATCGTCGTTGCGAACGCCGGCGTCACTGCACCCCTTACTCCCTTGGCCGACGTCACGACCGAGGAGTTCGACCGGCTACTGGCGGTCAACACTCGCTCGGTCTTCTTCGTGCTCCGGGAGGCCGCGAGAACCATCCGCGACGGCGGCCGGATCATCAACATCACCTCCAGCACGGTCAAGTTCACGCCAGCCGGGTTCTCCGCATACGCAACCACCAAAGCCGGTGCGAACGTGACAGTCGGCGTGCTCGCAAACGAACTCGGCAGCCGAGGTATCACAGTCAACTCGATCATGGTCGGCCCAGTGGCTGCCGGATTCCTCGCCGCCGACTCCGAAGTCGTCGCGGGAGCGCCGACAGGCATGATGGAATCGCTCGCCGCGGCCGCGCCCGTGAGGCGACTCGGGCATCCCTCGGACATCGCGGGCATCGCGGCATTTCTCGCGGCCCCCACCGCCGGCTGGGTCAACGGCCAAATTCTCCTGGCCAACAATGGCGGATCGATCTGATGCCGATGCGCATTCATCACGATCTCGCTGCCGTCATTCACGCATCCGCAATGGAGGTATGGGCACTGGCCGGCAACTTCGGCAACATGTCCTGGCATCCCACTGTCACCGGCTGCACCATCGTCGACGGTGCCGCGCAAACCCCCGGCGCAATCCGCGAGATTCACCTCCAAGATGGCTCACGCATTCTCGAGCGCCTTGTCGAGCTGGATCACCAGGGTCGGAGTTTCACCTATTCCTTCGTCGGGACTCCTCCGATTCCGGTGAGCGCCTCCCGCACCTCGGTCACCGTCACCGCACTCCCGGCCGGACCGCACGCCCGCACCCGCGTCGCCTGGCACGGCGAATTCGAAGTCGCCGATGACGCCGCGCGGGCAACCGTCGAACACGTCAACTGCCAGATCGTCGGGCCCTCCACCGTTGATGCTCTCGCATCGACCCTCGGCGTCGAGTACTCATTCGACGTCCCCTCGCAAGGAAATACGAAAGGCAACGCCACGTCATGACCACCACCACTACCGGGATTCTCACCGGCAAAGCAACCCTCATCATCGGCGCCAGCCAGGGCATCGGCGCCGCCGCCGCCCGCCACTTCGCTGCCGAAGGAGCGCGCCTCGTGCTCGGAGCACGAAACCTCGAAGCCACGACAGCTCTTCGTGACGAGTTGCGCGCACAGGGCCATCACGTCGAATCCCTCTTCGTCGATGTCACTGACGGTGACACGATCGCGGCCGCGGTCGCTCATTGTGTGGAGACGTACGGCCGGCTCGATGCAGCGTTCAACAACGCCGGCTTCAATACGCTGGACAACTTCCACGACTACAGCGACGAAGATTATGACCGCGTCCTGGCGGTCAACCTCAAAGGCACGTTCTTGTCGATGCAGCACGAGATCCGAGCGATGCTTGCTTCGGGAGGCGGATCCATCGTCAACACGAGCAGCGTAGGTGGATTCGTTGGTAACTTCGGAATTGCGCCCTACATTGCGGCGAAGCACGGTGTTATCGGTTTGACCAAGGCGACAGCTTTCGAGTACGGCCAGAGCGGGATCCGCATCAACGCCATCGCGCCGGGATCCACCGCCACCGAGATGCTCATCGGCGGGCTCGCGCAGACGCCCCCCGACATCGCCGCAAAGTTCAATACCGCCAGCCCGATGAATCGAATGGGTCGACCTGAGGAGATTCCTCCCGCGGCGGCCTGGCTGCTTTCCGATCAGGCCAGTTTCGTCACCGGCATCACAATGCCCGTCGATGGGGGGTACCTCGTTCCGTAGCTTTCACGTCTTGTGAGGAGGCCGCATCCACGAATGCGGCCTCCTCCCTGAGCGGTTACCCTCGCACGGCTATTCGGCGACCTGGCACTATTGGCGCCGTCCCGGCAGATCGCCGCTGGCACACTCAGCAGGCCCGCTCCCTTGGGTCACCGTCCGGTGTGCATCTCGCAGGGCGGCGCACGCCGCGCTGCTTACCTTGGTTGGCGACACATGGGCAGCATCGCGGAATCGGTTGTGAACAGGTTCAGGTGCTCGCCCGCAGATCCACCTGCAGCACCTGTTCGTCTCCCGGTGCAATAAGCCCCCGGAGAACGTGTTTGAGTATCTTCCCCGTTCCGGACTTGGGCAGTTCGCGAAAGTAGATTTGTTTGGGTGTCTTGAAGCCTGCGAGTTGGGTACGTGTGTAGGAGATGAGGTCTTCGGTGGACACGTCCGCGCCTGGCCGCAGCGCAACGACAGCCACCGGAACTTCGCCCCATTTCGGATCAGCGACGCCGATGACGGCCGCCTCGGCGACCGCGGGATGGGAGGTGAGTACGTGTTCGACTTCGACCGTGGCGATGTTCTCTCCGCCGGAGATCACGATGTCTTTTGCGCGGTCCCGGATTTCCACCGATCCGTCGGGGTGCATGACGCCGAGGTCGCCGGTCTTGAACCATTCGCCGATCCGGGCGGCCTCGGTCGCTGCGTCGTCGTTGTAGTAGCCCAGCATGACGGTGTTCCCTCGGACAGCGATCTCCCCGAGAGTTGTGCCGTCAGCGGTGACGTCGGCGATCGGGGCGCCGTCTTTCTTGCCGACGGTGTCCAGGACCCTGATTCCTGTGCCGACCATGTTGGAGTTGCCCTGGACAGCCATTGCTTTGGAGAGATCGGTATGGCTGAGGGTGTTCCATTCGGGGCGTGGTTCGTTCACCACAGCAGGTCCGAAGGTTTCGGTCAGACCGTAGAGGTGGGTGGTGTGGATGCCGAGTGCGGTCAATTCGGACAACAGTGTGGGGGACGGCGGCGCTCCCCCGATTCCCACCTCGACGATTCTGCCGAGAGGCCCGTTGTCTGCCTCACGATGTTGTGTGAGGTTGGTGAGGACGGTGGGAGCGGCGTTGAAGTGGGTGATGCCCCCGCTGCGCAGATGGGCCCATACTGTGTCGGGGTCGGGGCGATCGAGACAGACCTGTGTTCCTGCCGCGGCGGTGATTGCCCAGGGAAAACACCAGCCATTGCAGTGGAACATCGGCAGGGTCCACAGGTAGACGGTATCGAGGCCGAGTTTGGCGTGGTGGGTTATGGCAAGCGCCTGCAGGTAGGCGCCGCGGTGGTGGTACATGACGCCCTTGGGCCGGCCGGTCGTGCCGCTGGTGTAGTTCAGCGAGATGAGGCTGCGTTCGTCCTCGACCGTGCGCGCGTGTTCGGGTCCGTCCGCGTCCAGGACCTGTTCGGCGGCGAGGGTCCGGATGCCGAAGGATTCTGCGGCGGCGCTGAATTCGTTATCGCCCAGAATGAGTGATGCGCCGGAGTGCTCGACGATGTACTTCAGTTCCGGTGCGGCCAGGCGGTGGTTGAGGGTGACGAGCACGCCGCCGGCCAAGGGAACGGCGAAGTGCGCGAGCAGCATCAGCGGGGTGTTCGAGGCCAGGACGGCGACGCGGTCGCCGGGTTTGACTCCGTGGCCTGCGAGTGTGCCGGCCATGCGGCGGGCGGTGACCGCGAACTCGCCGTACGACCACGATTGGGCGTGGTAGGTCATGGCGGTGCGATCGGCGTGGATGGCCTCCGCGCGTTCGAGAAAGTTCAGGGGTGTCAGGACCTGATCGCCGAGATGAGCGGTCACAGCACGCTTCTTTCAGAGTCGGTGATATCGGGGATGTCGAGTACATGGCCCATGCGGTCGCGTTTGGTACGGAGGTAACGGACATTGTCGGTGGTCGCGTTGGTCGAGAGCCCGACGCGGGCGAGGACCTCGAGTCCGTCGGTGGTCAATGCTGCGCATTTGGCCGGATTGTTGGTCAACAGGCGCACTCTGACTACTCCGAGTTCCCTGAGGATGTGGGCTCCGACCGTGTACGAGCGGGCGTCGGCGGCGAGGCCTTGGGCGAGGTTGGCGTCCACGGTGTCCATCCCGCAATCTTGCAGCGCGTAGGCGTGGATCTTGTGCGCCAAACCGATGCCACGGCCTTCGTGCCCCCGCAGGTAGATCACTGCGCCGCATTGCTCCTGGCTGACCGCCATCAGTGCCTGCTCGAGTTGGCTGCCGCAGTCACACCGGGTCGAGGCGAGGATGTCGCCGGTCAGGCATTCGCTGTGCAGGCGCACGAGGGCACCGGATTCACTCTCGGCGGCCGCGGCCACGTCTCCCATCACCAACGCCAGATGCTCGACTCCGTCATCGCTCGACCGGTACGCGATTGCCTGGAACTCTCCGAAGGCGGTGGGCATGCGCGAGGTCGAGAGTCTGTCCACGGGTCCTGTTTCCGGATGCAGGGATTGCGCGAGGTCGGCGATGGTGACCATGGGCAGCCCATGGCTGTCCGCGAATCGGCGCAGATCCGGCCCCCGCCGCATCGAGCCGTCCTCCGCGACGATTTCCCCGATCACCCCGACCGGAGCACGGTCGGCGAGGGTGAGTAAGTCGATTGCGGCTTCGGTGTGCCCAGGCCGCTCCAGGACACCTCCCGGGCGGGCGCGAAGCGGGAAGACATGTCCGGGGCGACGGAAGTCAGCGGGGACGCTGGTCGAGTGGGCGAGGGCACGTACGGTCATCGCGCGGTCGCTGGCGGACACCCCGGTCCCGGCGCCGATGTGGTCGACGGTGACGGTGAAGGCGGTCTGGTGGGTGTCGGTGTTCACCGGCACCATCGGCGCCAACTCGAGCTGATCGGCTCGTTCGGTGGTCATCGGAACGCAGAGGATGCCGGTGGTGTGGCGGACCATGAAAGCTATCTGCTCGGCGCTGACGGTGTCGGCACCGGCCACGAGGTCGCCCTCGTTCTCGCGATCGTCGCCATCGAGGACGACGACCATGCCGCCGGCCCGCAGCGCCGTGACGGCCCGGTTGACCGCGTGATCGCCTGCCCGATCCGGGGTCACCGGTGCTCCTGGCCGAGCAACATGTGGGTACCGAAATCGCGGCGGAAGTAGGTGAGCGGCGATCCGTCGTGGGCAACAGCTTCACGAACCTCGCCCAACACGACGATGTGGTCTCCACCCTCGACGAAGGAGGACGCGTCACAGACCACCCAGCCCGGTGCGCCGGTCAAACGGGGAACACCACCGGCCAGGGTCCACGGTGTGTCGGCGAATTTGTCGGTCCCCTTGCGGGCGAAAGTCGTTGCTGCCGCCGACTGGGCGCTACCGAGGATGTTGACGCCGAACCGTCTGCCGCGCTGAATGATTCCGAGGAGCTCGGAGGTCCGGTCGAGCGAGACCAGGACCATGGGGGGTGCCATCGACAAGGATGCGAAGGCGCTGACGGTCGTTCCGTGCGGTCGATCACCGTCCATCGCCGTCACCACCGAGACCGGGGTGCAGACCGCAGCCATCACCTCCTTCAGTGATGCTGCGATGTCCTCGTGCGGTGTTGTCGAGCATGTCGTCATGTTCTTCCTCCTCGCTACGTCAGCGGATGTGGTTGACGAGTCGAGTGACGCCGGGGATGTCGATGGTCAGCACTTCCCCGGGCTGTAGGTATCTGGGCGGATCCTGCCGGTAACCGATCCCGGCCGGCGTGCCGGTGGCGATGATGTCTCCGGGGGTCAGCGTCGTCCATGTGCTGACATATTCGATGACCGAGGGAACATCGAACACCAGATCCGCGAGAACCCCGGCCTGTACCCGGTTGTCGCCGAGGTAGGTGTGTACTTCCAGGGCGTTCGGGTCGGCGATCTCGTCCGCCGTGACCAGCCACGGGCCGACCGACCCGGATCGGTCGAAGTTCTTTCCCGCTGTGGCCTGCGTTCCGTGGAGTTGGAATTCCCGGACACTGTTGTCGGCGAAGGCGGTGTAGCCCCAGACGTGGTGCGCCGCATCTCGGGCCCGAATGTTCCGGCCGCCGCGGCCGATGACGATCGCGATCTCCCCCTCCCAGTCCAAACTGTCGGACGCCGGCGTTCGTTCGACCGGCTCCATGTGCCCGACGAGCGACGAGGGGAAACGGACGAAGAACGTGGGATGTTGCGGCGGTTCCTTATCCATCTCGACGGCGTGGTTGTGGTAGTTGAAACCGACGCAGAGGATCCGCCGCGGATCGGTGACCGGCGGTAGCCAACGGGTGATCCGGTCGAGATCGATCACCGGGCATCGGTGGAGATCCTGATCCGTCAGAGCAGCGAATTTGTCGATGTCGACGTCAGCGGTCACCACACCGGTGAGCCCGGTCACGTCCCGCGGTCGGCCGTCTGCGTCGAGGACGACGGTCCGCGGATCACCGTCCTGTTCGACCGTTGCCAATCGCATCAGAAAGCCTTTTCTTCGGTGAGGATGGTCGAGGCCTGACCGAGGAGGGTCTCGATCCGGTCGATGCCCGTCGATGTGGGCGTAATCAGCGGGGACCGCACGTGCGGTGAGGCGATCCGTCCCTGCTGGTGCAGGACCCACTTGGCCGGTGCCGGATTGGTCTCCACGAACAGCAGGTCCACCAGCGGGTGCAGCGCGTAGTGAAGTGCGCGGGCACCGTCGTGATCACCGGATGTCCACAGTTCGTACATCCGCGCGACCGTGTGGGGGGCGATGTTGCTGACGGCGCTGACGAATCCGACACCGCCGAGTGCAAGCAGGGGAAGGCAGAGCAGTTCGATGCCGGACCACACCGAGATATTCTCTCCGGCTTCGTGAATCACCCGGGAGAAGTGTTCGAAGTCCTTCGTTGTTTCCTTGATACCGACGATGTTGTCGAAGTCCCGGTAGAGGCGGGCGACCGTGGAGGGGTCCAGTTCGACGGCGGTCCTCGAGGGAACGTTGTACATGATGATCGGCAGGTCCGGGAACTCCCCGGCGATGGTGGCGTACCACCGGTACAGCGCCTCTTGGGTGGGTCGCGCGTAGTACGGGGTGATGATCAAGGCCGCATCGGCTCCGGCGGCACGAGCGGCTGCGGTGATCTCGAGGGTTTCGTCCAGCTTGGCCGATCCGGTTCCAGGGATGAAGGGAACGCGGTCGTTGATCTCGTCGGCGACGACCTCGATCGCCTCGATCCGCTCGGCGACGGTCTGTGCGGCCGGCTCCCCGGTTGATCCACCGATCGACAATCCGTGCGATCCGGCCGCGATTTGCCACTGGACCAGTCGGCGCAGGCTTGCCGTGTCGAGCGCCCCGCTATCGGTGAACGGGGTGATCAAGGGTGCGATCGATCCGGTGATCAGTGCGGTGTCGGTGCGGAATCTCATGCCAGTACTCCTTCGCGATTGGTCGACTCGAGCACCGTTGCTGCCACCGCCAGATCGGCCAGACCCATCCCGAGTCCTTTGAAGATCGTCAAAACGGGGTGCAGCGGACGCACCACCGCACCGGTGAGAAGGTCGCCGAGGGTCTTGACGGGGGTCCAGTCCTCGCCGTAGTACTCGGTCAGCTCCCGGGATGATCGACGTGCGTTGGCGATACTGTCGACGACCGCCAGGTCGGCGTCGGCCAGCAACGCGGGATCGAACTCGGCGTTGCTCGGCAAGATCGCGCCGACGGCATTGAGGTGCGTTCCCGGGGACAACAGTCCTCGCGGGAGGAACGGTTCCGTCGCTCGGGTGATGAGGGTGACGATGGGGGCCCCGTCGACGGCCTCGGCGAGTGTGGGGGCCGCGACGGCGTCGATGCCGAGGTTTTCGCGCACCGTTGCCGCGAAACCGGTCCGGCTGTTCTCGGAGCGGCTCCACACCCGTACCCGGGTGATCGGTCGAACTGCACACACCGCAGCAACTTGTCCCAATGCCTGCCGTCCGCTGCCGATCAGGGCGAGCTCGGACGCATCGGGGGCACTCATCAGGCGTGTCGCCAGCCCGGAGACCGCCGCGGTACGCATCCCACCCAGCGCACCGGCCTCGAGCACCGCACGGGGGGTACCGGTAGTGGCGTCGAACAGCGTCATCAGCGCCGAGGCACCTGCCGGAGTGTTGACCCAGGTCTTGAACGCGACGAGGCCGGCGCCCTCGTCATAGGCACCGAGAGCGTGCGCGCTGCTGGCCGGCTCCCAGGTCGTCATCGTTTTCGGGATGTTGCGGGCGGTGCCGTCGACTTCACGGGTAATCGATCGGGTGACCGACTCGATGGCGTCGAGGATCGAGACCCTTTCGCGTACTTGCTGTTCCGTTATCCACGGTACGTTCATCGTGTTCCTTGCCAGTTGTGTGTTCGAGGGCGGACACACCCGTGCAATCGGTGCGCACGGGGTGTGTGGTCCTCATTCCCGCGGAACGGATCGGCGATCCATACCACTGAGGCTGTGATGCACCTAACAATAGAGATTCCGTGGTATAAAGCAAATATCAAGATATCGATACACGCATCATTGATTGCTTATAGAGGGACCATGGAAGCGCAACTGTCGCTCAAACGCCTGGAAGTGTTCCGGCTCGTCGTCGAGGAGGGAAGTGTTACGCGAGCCGCGGAAGTGCTGATGGTCGCCCAGCCGGCCGTCTCGGGACAGTTGAGGGCTCTCGAATCATGGCTCGGCGCAAAGCTGTTCGTCCGCCGCGGTAACCGAATGTTGTTGACAGAAGCGGGCGAACGCGCCAACCAGTGGGCGAAGGAGATGTTGGCCTCGGCGGCCCAGATCAGGCGCGACGTCGACGAACTCGGATCGGGGCGAGGCGGCGCCGCGTCCATCGCATCGAGCATGGCGGTGGGCAGCTACCTCCTCCCGCCGATTCTGTCCCGGTTCCAGCGCGGCCGGCCCGGTGCGGACCTCACCCTTTCCAGCTCGCAACCCAACGAAGCGTTGCGTGCGGTGGAAACCGGTGAGGCGGACTTCGCCGTCGTGACCTGGGATCAGCGGCACCTCCCGGACACCATGTCCTCCGACGTCATCCGCACCGAGCCGATCACCCTCTGCGCCGGGCCGGGCCTCGTCGCCTCGTCGAGGGCGCTGTCCCTCGACGAGGCATTGGCGCTGCCGTTCGTCGGCGCGCCGCGGGAGGTGATCTACCAACGCAACCTGATGGAACAGCTCACCCGGCTCAGCGATATCGAACCGAATTTCATCATCAGATTCGGGCATGCCGAACCGATGAAGCAGGCCGCCGCCGAGAACGCGTGGGCGATTTTCGCCCCGCGCTACGTCGTCGAATCCGACCTCGCCGCGGGCCGACTACAGGAGTTGGCCGTTCCCGGCCTCGAACTCACCGAGCGTATCGCGTTGCTGTGGCGGCGGGACAAGTTCTTCTCGCCACTGCAGCAAGCGGCCGTCGACGAGATCCGCGACGCTCTCCGATCCCGGTGACGCCGCGGTCACGCACTGTCACCACGACCAGTTCCGCTCCTGCGGCGGCGACCAGACTCCCGCTTCCCGCAGATACGGCAACACCGGTGAGAACGACTCCAGCTCCTGCGGACTCCACAGAGGAAAGTTGATCAGCACATTGGCTGTCGCCGTGGTGCGCTTGAGCGAAATGATCTTCTCCGCGACCTGTTCGGGGGTTCCGATCAGCTGCAGAACCGAGCCGGCACCGCCGAACGCGCGGGTGGCTTCGCCCTCCCCCATCTTCTCGTACATCGACCGCGAGGATTCGATCGATCCGAGCACATCAGCGGCGATCTCCTTGGTGGCCTCGACGTTGAGAGTCTGCAGCAGACGCGCATATTCCTCCTCGGCCTCGCCCTCGTTCGGGCGCACGATCGCCATCGAGAACGGACACGTTCCCACCGCTCGTTTACTACTTTCGGTCAACGCAGCCAGCCGACGATCGACCTCACGCACCAACTCCTCGGTGTTTGCCAACGTCACCAACTGATCGCAGAACCGTGCAGCGAACTCGGCGCCCGCCGGAGACGCGCCCGCACTGACCAACAAGGGGTGCGGATCCTGCACGGGCCGGGGACTTTTGATCCGTCCCGTCACGCGGTAATACTTGCCGTCGACGTCGATGGGTTCGTGCTCGGTCCACAATCTTTTGACGATGTCGACGAATTCGGCTGCCATGACGTAACGCTCGTCGTGGTCGATGAACGGCTCCCCGAACAGTGCCGCCTCGTCGGCACTGAATCCCGTCACCACGTTCCAGCCCCACCGCCCGTCGCTGAACGCATCGAGCGTGGCGCCCATTCGAGCGACATGAGCGGGCTTGTGGTGAGTGGTGTGGAACGTGGAGATGACGCCGATGCGCTCCGTCGTTGCCAGCAGAGCCATGGCCAGCAACGGCGCGTGATACGCCGGCGACTGGTGCCCGAACCCCTCGGCGACACGTTGGTGCCCGGACCAGTTGTCAGCGATGAACAAGGAATCGAAGCCCACCCGTTCGGCCGCTTGGGCGAGTTCGACCAGGTTCGCTTTCGTCATCGCCGGTGTTCGCCGAGCAGCTTCGTCCGAGTACAGGAAATTTGTCTTTCCACTGGGAAAGAAGTACCCGAGGCTCAGCTGCGAAGGGTCTTCGGTTCTCGGCTTCATGGTGGTCCTCTTCGAGTGCTGCGCGGAACTCCCCGCACAAAGGTGGATAGTGATCGCAATCACACTATCGTTCCCGCGACATAAGGCAAGAATCATCTTTCTGATGAATCCATAAGAAGACGGTTATTCGCTTGTCGATCTGCGGAATAAGTGGCGACTTATGCCCTTATCTCCAATTCGGTAATTGTTTATATAGCGGTGCGCTCTTAGTGTGACCTGGAGCACTGATTTCGAGGCGGGGCCGTCGCGAGCCCACGAAAGGACCGGACCATGTCCACTATCGGCACGGGAGACCGGATACCGCATTGCCCGGTGTCGGAAACTATCACGACCAACACAGCCGAGGGCGAGCAAATGACTTCGCCGACCGGAGGATTCGAATTCGATCACCTGAGTCCGGGTTGGAATGACACGACCCTCTGGGACGCGTACGAGCGCTTGTTATCCGCCGGCGCTGCGACCTACTCGCCTCTCCACGGCGGATACTGGATCATCAGTCGCTATTCGGAGGTCAAGAAGGCGCTTCGTGACCACGAGACCTTCTCCTCTGCCTCTGGTCACCGGATCCCGATGGTGGACGGCATGTCGTCGATACCGATCGACTACGACCCCCCGGTGCACACCCACTATCGGTCGTTGCTGACGCGAGCGTTGACTCCCGACTCGATACGTGATTTGCAGCCGTGGCTCACCTCGATGATCTCCGAGGTCGTCGCCGCGTTCTACCAGTCAGGTGGAGGCGACGCCGTGGCTGAGGTCGCACTGTCGATTCCGCTGCGCGTGCTCACCAAGATTGTCGGTTTCTCCCCGGCAACCGTGGCGCGCTTTCGCGAACTGACCGAGGACATTTGGAAGGACGGGACGGCCGAGTCTCAGCTTCGAGGCCGCGCGGCGCTGGTCGATGCCCTCGACCGCGACATCGACGAGCACCGCGCCCGTCGGCCCGACGACTACCTGACCTGGCTCCTCGATGCTGAAGTCGACGGACGCCCGATCGACATCGGAGAAATACACTCGGTGCTTCTGACGCTGGCTGTCGCCGGCCACGAGACAACCCTGAATTCGGTGAGCACCCTGCTGTATCTGCTGGCATCGGATTTGCCCTTGCAGGAGCGGCTTCGCGCCGACCCCAGTGTCGCACCACGGTACGTCGAGGAGATGCTGCGGCTCCGTACACCTGCACAGATGTTCGCCCGCCGCACCAATCGCGCAGTCGATGTCGGCGATACCACCATCCCGGCAGGCTCGTGGGTACTGCTTCTCAATGCCGCAGCCAACCGCGACCCCCACCAGTTCGAGCACCCCACGGCGTTCGACATCGACCGTTCCGCACGAGGCCACTTGGCATTCGGGTGGGGCATTCATCAATGTGTCGGATCTGCACTTGCCCGATCCGAACTGCGCATCCTTCTCGAAACCCTCTGCCAGTATCCGCCGATCACGCTGGCGGCCGACCCCGCCTTCACGGCCATCGAGGCCGGGACACATTTCGGATTACGAAAACTCCCCCTGGCTTTCATCGACGCTGCACCCAGGAGCTGAAGCACTATGACACCGCGCATCCACATCGACACCGCGGCCTGCAATGGCTACGGAAACTGCCTGGTCGCCGCGCCCGACGTCTTCGACCTCGACCCCGACACCAACATCGCTTTCACCCAGCCCGGCCACCCCACGGAGGCAGACCACGACAGCCTTCGTGAAGCCGAAGCCGACTGCCCCGTCCGGGCTATCCGAATCTCCGAGTCCTGACCATGAACGCCGGAGCCACCACCGTCATCGTCGGCGCCTCCGTCGCCGGAATCCGAGCGGCGGCGGCGCTACGACACAACGACCCGCACCGCCGCATCGTCCTCGTCGACGGTGAAGACGAAGATCCGTACGACAAGCCACCACTGTCGAAGGCGGTGCTGTCGAACACCGACCTCCCGTCACCGACCCTGACCGACCACATCGGACACGGCATCGATTACCTCCGGGGAACACAGGCCGTCGCCGTGGATCCAGCGGCGTCGACACTCACCCTCGGCGACGGGAGCGTCATCCGCTACGACAGCGCCATCCTCGCCACCGGCTCCGCACCCCGCCACCTCCCCCAGCTCGCCGGGATACCGGGCGTGCACTATCTCCGAACCCTCGCCGAGGCGACTGCACTGCGCAACGACCTGCGTCGCCGCCCACGCGTCGTCGTCATCGGCGGCGGATTCATCGGTTCCGAAATCGCCTCCAGTGCGCGCGAACTCGGCCTCGACGTCACCATCATCGAGGCCGGACCACGGATCGCGGCCCGGGTGATGCCGGAACCGGTCTCCCACGCGCTGGCGGCACTACACGCACAACATGGCGTGAGCGTGCGATGCGGAACCGCCGTGCACGGTGCGTCCTATGACGCAGATCGGCGAGCCGTCGAGTTGAACCTCGACGACGGGGACACCATCGTCGGCGACGTAGTGGTGGTGGGGATCGGGACCACGCCCTGCACCGACTGGGCGGCCGACTCCTCGCTCCCCATCCGGGACGGCTTCGTGTGCGGCCCCGACCTGCGGGTGAAGGGCACATCGAACCTCCACGCCATCGGTGACGTCGCCCGCTGGTTCAACCCCCGCTACGGCGAGGAGATGCGAGTGGAGCACTGGACCAACGCCCGCGAGCACGCCGGGATCGCCGCGCACAACATCGGGCATCCGCACTCACCACGCCACGCGGCGACGGTGCCGTTCCTCTGGTCCGATCAGCACGGCACCCGGATCCAGCACGTGGGCGACCCGAACCTGACCGCGGTGGACGTCGACGCAGTGCACCTTTCCCACTCCGCTCGGGTGTTCACCTATTCGCGTGACGGAATCACGGTGGGGGCCACCGCCTTCAATGCCCAAGGCGCCCTAGCGAAGATCCGCAAACAACTGGTCGACCAGCGTGCAGCCGTGCTGCACGCCGACCACATCTACCACTGAACGAGGACGTGCCATGACCGCACCGCCCACCGATCGTCCTGACCCGAGCACGAGCACGCCGCTTCCCGGCAGCCCCGCCGAAACGCCCACCAGTGCACTGCGGCAACGGCGCAGCCTGATCGGTGTCACACTCGGCAACGGACTCGAAGTATTCGACTGGACCTGCTACGCCGTCTTCGCCCCCTTCTTCGCCAAGGCACTGTTCAACCCCCAGAACGCCACCTCCGCACTGCTGTCCACCCTGGTGGTCTTCGGCGTGGGATTCGCGATCCGTCCCTTCGGCGGACTCCTCTTCGGGTGGATGGCCGATCGATTCGGCCGCAAGCACTCACTGCTCGTAGCGATCGCGTGCGCGTCGACCGGGATGCTCCTCATTGGTCTCACACCGACCTACGCCTCCGTCGGTGTTCTCGCCGGCGCAGTCCTTCTCGTCGCTCGACTGCTGCAAGGCCTCGCACACACCGGGGAAGTCGCCGCCGCCTACACCTACATCGCCGAAGAAGCACCTCCCGCCAGGCGAGGCCTGTGGTCCTCCGCGATCTATGTATCCGGATTCCTCGCGATCATGGCCGCCACCATCATGGGCGCCCTCCTGACCACCGCTCTCAGCGAGCACCAGATGGCCACCTGGGGTTGGCGCCTGCCATTTCTCCTCGGCGCCGCCCTCGGCCTGGTAACCCTCTACCTACGCCGCGGCATGGACGAAACCCACGCCTTCACATCCGCCACCGCGGCCCCCACCCGGAACGCCAGCCCGAAACGATCTGTCTTTGCGAATCTGTGGACCTACCGCGCCTCCGGGACCCGGGTGTTCCTGCTCATGGCATCGGTCACCGCCATGTTCTACGCCTGGGCAGTGAGCGGACCCACCTGGGCAATCTCCGTCGCCCACCTCGACCCCACGGCAGCGTTGTGGGCCGGCGTGATCGCGCTCGCCGTCAGCGCCTCGGTCCTACCGCTGCTCGGTTCCCTGTCGGACCGTATCGGTCGACGCCGCAGCTTCTACATCTACGGCCTCGGCGTCGCCGTCACCGCCTTCCCCCTCGACCACCTCGCCCGACAAGGCGCATGGCAATTCGGTCTGGCCATGACGATCGCGCTCGTACTGTTCGCCTTCGTCGCCTCGATCCTGCCGGCGGTCCTGTCCGAACTGTTCCCGACCGGCGTACGCGCCTCAGGCATCGCCATGCCCTATGCGCTCTCGGCCGTCGTGTTCGGCGGAACCGCCCCCTACCTGCAGCAGTGGACCGCGCAACACAACGTTTCGTACCTGTTCGTCGGCTACCTGGCATCGGCCGCTCTCCTCGGCGCCCTCGTCATGCGGTTCACCCCCGAGACCGCCGGCATATCCCTCGAACCCACCACACCCGACAGCACCGATCCGATCCAGGAGAAGAAATGAGCCCGCACGCCCACCTGCTCGACAGTCGCCAGGCACCCCCATACCGGCGGGAACAATGGTCCCCGCTGATGATCAGCGCCGCCGAGATCGACACCGCCTTCACCGCACTCGAAGCCGGCGAACCCGATGACCGGGGCCGCCGCGAGATGCTGATCGTGCATCCGCAAGCGCCGAACGGGGTCCGCGGCCTCGCCCCCGCCACACAGGTCAGCCTCGGTGTCCTCCTGCCCGGGGAATCCACCGTCCCCGTACGCGCCAACACCACCGGCCTGTCGATGTGTCTGGCCGGCAACGGCACGGTCAGCATCGGGGCCCGCACCATGCGCGTGGTCCAGCAAGACGTGTGGACCAAGCCGTCGATGAACCTCGAGGCGCTGGCCAACAACGGCACCACCGCCTTCAGGTATCTGCGCTACACCAACGCGGCACTGCTGGAAGCCATCTCTGCCTACTACGAAGACTTCGGCAGCACCGTCGAAACCCACGACCACGATGTCGTCTCGGCACCAGGACGCCGCGCGAAAGACCTCGCTCCCGCTATCGCGTTGGGCGATGACGGCAGCCAACTCCTGCCCTACGAACACATCATCGACCCCGACCCGATCACCGACTCCCCCCTCCTCTTCGCCTGGGCGAAGGTCAGCCAACACCTCAGCGGCGTCCTCGGCCTCAAAACCGGATACACGGGTCGGCCACTGTATTGCCTGTACAACCCCTCCACCGGACGCCTCAACGGCACCACACCCTCGTTCTTCGCCACCATCACCGCGATCGGTGGCGACTTCGCCGGCGGAACCCACCGGCACATGAGCTCCGCCATCAACTACCACTTCGCCGGCAACGGATACAGCATCGTCGAAGGCCAGCGCTTCGACTGGTCCGCAGGCGACCTGATGCTGTCCGCACCCGGATGGGCGGCGCACGCACACACCATCAGCGGTGAAGGAGCCCGCATCCTCACCGTTCAAGACCACCCCCTGCACACCTCCACGGGATCGCTCGTATGGCAAGAAGACATCGACAACGGTGAAGTCTTGGCCCTCGGAACACAAACAGGCTTCGAGACCAACCTCGCCGAGTACGCCACACAGCAATAGACCGCCCACACGACGTGCTTCAGCCGTCAACACATCGGGCGCGCCCCATAGTCTGACGGATGCACCGAACCCGCTCCGTGCGAGCGGGTTCGGTGCCCGCGGAGCATCACCATAGAACACACGGTGTCCAAAACCGTTCCCGGGCAGAACACCGTACGCGTCTGCCCTTCACGGCCGTCAATCCCTAACACGGCTTTCACAGATTGAACATCCGCATGAGCAACGAAACCCCACGTGGTGGCAGCGCCGGTAGAGGTTCGAAAGCTGCCGCCCGCCCTTGCGACGATCAACTAATCCTCGAACTCGCCATCGAATGGCTACCGTTCGACGGACCATCGTCAGAAGACATCTGGGTGCAGTTCGGGATCGACCGAACACAATTCTGGGAGCGCATCTCGTGCCTGCTCGGTTACCGGCGATGGACATGGCTACTGGACGCGCCCACAGTTCGAGCTCTCTCCGAGCAGGCCACAACAATGTTGCGGGCACACCAGCACTCATCAGAAGGAAGGGTCAAGACGATGACCCCCGAGCACCAACTATGGCGGACTCATCGTCCGTGAAAGGACATCTCGCGAGCGGGCATTGGTCACGGCGAAGCACCGGCCCCGGAACCCCAGATGGGATTCGACACCGACCTCGCCGGATGGCACGGGCACCCGATAAACGTCGACACCGACAATTTCAAACCTATTGCCAGCACGCGATGTCGCCGGCGGCAGACCGAGTTGCGCACGCCTCAGTACAGGAGAAATACCATCCATGATCGACATCCCGACCCTCACGGCCAAGGCCCGATTCACCGGAACCCTCTTCGAGCGCGACGATGAGGGCTACGAGAATGCTCGCGTCGGCCGAGTGTTCCACAGTCGATATCCTGACCGCTTTCCCCCGGCCGTCCTGATGGCCGAAATCGAGAACGACATCGTTGAGGGCGTTCGGTTGGCCAGGGAACGCGGCTGGAAGGTCGGCATAAGGTCTGGCGGCCACAGCTTCCCGGTGTGGGGCGTGCGGGACGATGCCCTGCTGATCGACCTCGGCGGCTACAAGGAATTTTCTCTCGACGAGAACACCGGCATCGTCAGCGTGACCCCGTCCGTCCAGGGCGGCAGCGAGCTGGGCGTCTACCTCGAGCAGTTCGGACGGTTCTTCCCCGGCGGGCCGTGCCCGACGGTCGGTATCGGCGGCTTCCTGCTTCAAGGCGGCATGGGATGGAATCATCGGGGCTGGGGCTGGGCGTCAGAGCAGGTTCTGGCGATCGATGTCGTGACGGCCGACGGCGACCTTGTTCGCGCAGATGCCGAACAAAACTCGGACCTTTTCTGGGCGGCCCGCGGAGCGGGGCCCGGGTTCTGCGGGGTCATCACCCGGTTCCACCTCCAGACCCGACCGTTGCCCAAGGCTCTTACCGGGACGATGCAGATCTATCCCGTGGAGCGGTATGCCGAGATTCTCGAGTGGCTCTCCACAGCGCAGAAGGACATCGCCCCCAGCGTCCACCTGGTCGCGGTATCGATGAATCCACAGTTCGAAATCCCCGGCCACGAGGGAGGCTACGTCTTCGCGGTGTGGGGACTCGCCTTCTGCGACACACGCGAAGAGGCCGAGCAGGCGCTGGCACCCCTGGCGACCGCACCCTACTGCGAGCACGCGTTGATCATGAACAATGCTCAACCCACGACGATGAAGTCCGAGTACGAGTTCGTCGACGTCACCCATCCCAAGGGCTTCCGCTACCGGGTCGAGTCCGCCTGGGTCGAAGGACCGTACGACGAGATCGCTGCGGCCGCACAGACGCTGGTCATGGACCGGCCCAGCAACGAGCCCGGGCATACCTTCTTCCAGTACACCCTTCCCCACGAAGGACCCGACCAGGCCATGTCGTTGATGACCGAAATGATGGTCGGGGTGTACATCATCTACAGCGACGCAGCGGATGACGAAAAATACCGGCAGTGGTCGCTCGGAGCGATGAAGCATTTGGAGCCCTACACAAAGGGGCAGTACTGGGGCGACTCCGACCAGCAACACCGCAGGGTGAAATGCCTGAGCGATGACGCGTGGGCGCGCCTGCAGGTGATCCGTGCCGACCGCGATCCGGAGGGCGTCTTCGTCGACTACCTTGCCGGTGCCGGTGGCTACCAGAACGTCAACGAATGGGAAACGCCTGACGGCGTAAATCTCACCACCACCCTGAGCCAACCCGTCTGAAAGGCACGTTGAAATGGATCTTCACAACAAGACAGCAGTGGTCATCGGAGGAGGAGCCGGCATCGGCAGAGCCGGTGTTCTCGCGCTCGCGCGCGCCGGTTGTGATGTCGTCGTCGCCGACATCGACGAGTCCGCAGCCAAGGCGGTTGCGTCCGAGGTCGAGGGCCTCGGGCGGCGCTCCCTCTCGGTCGCCTGCGACACCACCCGAACAGAGGATCTCGCAGACCTGCACCGTCAGACATCCGAGGTGATGGGCCAGACCGACATCGTCTGGAGCCATGCAGGCACCTCGGTAGCCGGCCCGCTGGAGCAGATCCCTCTCGAGCGGTGGGAGCATGTTCTGGATGTCAACGCTGTCGGCGTTGTCCGTGCCTTCCTCGAGTTCGGGCCCGAAATGGTGGCGCGAGGCCATGGCCACCTCATCGTCACCTCATCGAGCCTCGGGCTGTTTCCTGAGCAAGTGCCGTTAGGGGGTGCCTACACGTTGTCGAAGTCCGGTTTGATCGGTCTCGCCCGCACGCTGAACGCCTACCTCTCACCGCAAGGCGTGGGCGTCACCTTGCTCTGCCCGGACATCACCAACACTCGGCACACGCTCGAAGTTCCCCTAGTTGGCATACCGACCGAGGTCTTCGAAGCCGGACTCGAGCTGGAGGCCCTCCAGAGCCCCGACGAGGTCGCGGACGCGTTGCTCGCCGGCTTGCGCGATGACACGTTCCTGGTCTCGCTCACCCCGGATGTCCGACAGAGGCTGCACGACGACATCGACCAGATGACGGGGCGCGGGCAGGTGCCAGACGGTGCGGTAATCGTCCAAAGTGGACGCCTCGTGATCGAGGAGGACCTCCATGACCGGGCCAGCGCCGCAATCGGGGAGCTAGTGGCGAAGTCGGTCCGCGATGCGGGCAATATCTCGTTTGTTATCAGCGCTGACCTAGTGGCACGGGGGGTCTTCTACGTCTATGAGGAATGGGAGTCGCAGTCAGCGCTCGATCAGCATGCCGATTCGGAACATGGCCGGGCCTTCGTCGGGATGCTCCCCTCTCTAGGAATGCGGGAGTTGTCGCTGCGAGTCCACCGGGTCGAATCGAGCCAGGAAGTCACGATCCCGGTCTGACGCCATACCGCCGACCGGCATGCATCCCGCCGGCATTCGTCGCCTCCAACCGGGGGTCGGTCGGCAACCCGGCGAACCACACACACGAGTCCACGGGCCAGGATGCAAACACTGATTCCCCTCCCCAGGATCACGCTAGGGGTCCCGTAGTCGCTGCGCACTCCCTCTCCGCGTCTCTCCGCCGTTTCCTCGGTGTAGGGCCTGAGCCGGGTGGTCAGCGCAAGCGCCTATGTCCGCCGTGGCCGGCCGCGTAATCCGGCGATGTTCGATCCCGACTCACCATTCTCCTGCGGCCGGCGGTATCGAGCACACACTGCCAATCATGCCCGGCTCGCGAAACGACATTGGTGTCAACGGACACGAGGAAGTCCGGGCCGGCGGACATGAGATCTCCGGATCTGTGGACGTCAAAATTCCGGATGTGCGGTCGTTGAAGACCGGTGGCGGGCCGGTGCCGTTGGTCCGCGTCGTTAGTCGAGTGGGTGCACGCCCTTGCCGGCGAGGGCGTCGGCGAGGCGGTGTGAATCGCCCTTGGTCACGATGACGTGGGCGTGGTGCAGGAGCCGATCGACAGTAGCGGTGGCCAGGGTCTTCGGCATGATCGTGTCGAATCCCGAGGGGTGAATGTTCGACGTCACGGCGACCGAGCGGCGCTCGTATGCGGCGTCGACGATGCGGTAGAACGCCTCGGCGGCGTCCTGCCCGGCGGGCAGCATGCCGATGTCATCGACCACCACGAGATCGCAGGAGCAGACTTTCGCCACCGTCCGGGCGACGGATCCGTCGGCCTTCGCCTTGTTCACCGTTTGGGTGAGGGTTTCGAGGGTGAACCACAGCACCCGCAGGTCGGCCTCGATCGCSGCGTGCGCGAGCGCTTCGACGAAATGACTCTTCCCCGTCCCGGATGCTCCGGACACGGCCAGGTTCTCCCGGCGGTGCACCCATTCGAGCGTGGTGAGCGCGTTCTGGGTGGCCTCGGGAATMGAGGACTCCTCCGGGCGCCACGACGAGAACGTCTTGYCGGTCGGGAATTTCGCGTTCTTGCGSCGCATCCGCCGGGTGGCGGCGTCCCGGCCGACGACTTCCTCCTGCAGCAGCACCCGCACCACCTCGGCCGGGTCCCAGCGTTGGGCCCGGGCGGTCGCGAGCAYGTCGGGGGCGGCCTTGCGCAGATACGGCARCCKCATGCGGGTGCAGATCTTGGCCAGCTCGTCCGGGAGGGGCGGCGCCGAATTGCTGTTCATGCGCCCACCCGGCCCCATCCGGCGGTGCCGGGTTGCGTGGAGTGGGTTTCGTCGACCACAACCACAGGTCCGGGCTGGACGGCGGCGGCAAGGTGGTCAAGGATCGAGGCGAGATCCCCGTCGCCGAACCGGCCCGCCACCGCGGCCACGGCCAATGCCTGATCGACCCGTCCGGCGCCGAGGACATGGGCGAATTCGACTGCCCTGGCCATCTTGTGGCGGATCCGGACGACCCCTCCGGCGGCGGCCTCGGTCAGCCAGCGGTGTGCACCCTCGCCGAGGGCGAGGAAGTCGATCTCGGCCGCGGTGCGCGGGCGGRGTTTGGGCAGGCGCAGCACCGATCCGTCATCGGGGTGATGCGGGTAATGCGCGGCGACGATCCTCGGGTTCCCCGGGGTGGACAGTCGGTGGCGGGCGATCTCCGCGACACCGCCTCCGGTGCGAGCGACGATCACCAATTCGTCGCCGGTGACCCGGCACCACACCTTCGTCCCTTGGTGCCCGTCCGGGGTCGAGTACCGCACGTTKCCCCAGCTGACGGTCTGATCGAAGCCGACGAGGCGCTCCTCACCGAGGGCAAGCAGATGCGGATCCTCGGGCAGCACGTGCAGCCGGYCGAGTTCGGTGGCCAACCGYKYGGCCGGGGCGGCCCCGACGGCGCGRTGCGGGCGGGCGTTGACCTTCTCGCACCACCGCTCACATGCGTCGACGAGCTCGGCGAAACTCGGGTATTCCTCGAGCAGGTTCGCCTCGGTCGGCACCAGATCGGCCTTCGCGATCTTGACCGTATGCTCGGCGCCGCCCTTCGATTCCGGGTCGAACGGTTCACACGTGTGCACGACGCAGCCGTAATGCTTTCCTGCGGAGACGATGTCGGGGTGGCGGACGGGGACGCCGGCGATCCGGTCCATCGTGACGGTTCGGGGATTGTCGGTCAGCAGATACGTCGGTGCCCCACCGATCCGGCGCAGCGTGGTGTCCAGGCAGGCGATCAACGTCGGGAGCTGCTGGTCCCACGCCGGCACCACCACCCGAAACCTCGACCACGACAACCATGCGCAGAACAGTTGGGTWCGCCGGCCACCGACCCGCGGGCCCTCGCCCCAATCGAACTCCCGGCCACATCCCCGGCTCCGGGATCCAGGGCCGATACTTYCGGCGGTGCCCGGCCCGGTACGTCGCCTTGAGCTCGGCGACCGCGCGGCGGGTGGTGCGGTCGGTGCCATCGAAGCCCATCGCGGTGAGCTTGTCGTGCACCACGTCCGCCCGGATCCGGCCCTGTGAGGCCTCCACCAGCTCCTCGATCTTCCCGAGGAACGGGTCGATCGAGCGTGCGCGACGCGCACGCTCGGCCGGGTCGCGGCCGGCGTCGCGGAGCKCGACATACCKGGCCACCGTCTTCTCGTCACACCCGACCAGCTGCGCCGCCGAATGCGCACACTGRGTCAGGTCGTAGGCYTCCAAGATCTCCATCACTTCCCTGGCACACTTGGTCATGGGGTTCCTTCGGTCGGTTGGTTTGCGCGGCAAACCAAGCCAACWCGGGCGAAGGAACCCCGTCCGGTATTTACGCCAGCGTGTCAATCAGCTGTTTCGCGGCCGCCGACCCGGAATTCTCGTGTCCACTGATCCGGAGAAACCGTGTCCGCCCAACCGGAGCGAACTGACCGCCTACAAGGAGTCTGACGTGTCCGTTGGCAATGCGCAGGACAAACGACCTTCGGGATGCCGAACCGTATGGCCCGGCGGCCGGACCGATCGCCGCGGTCAGGTCGACAGATTCGAAGGTGACGAGCTCGCGGAAGGCGGTGTACGCCAAGTCCATCGAGGCCAGGGCATCCTGCGCGCAGTCCGCGCCCCCGTTATCGACCTTTGCCTCCGGTGGCGTGACCGCGAGCCACGTCCAGTTGCGCGATTGGGTCAGGACTTCAGCGATGTGAAACAACCGCCACCGAATGGTGATCTTGTCGTCGGCGTCAACCGACCGCCACGACCACTCCCCATCGGTCAGTCCAACCATACGGTTCCACAACCGTTCCCAAGCGTGGTCGAGCAGGTCCAGCACATCCTTGTCGGCAGTCTGCATGGTCACCACCCTGCCAGTGCGCACAGGGGACCGCTCGGCCGCAACCGCTGCCGAAGAGAACCCCTCAGATGGGCATAGCACCAGAGGCGCAGCGACCGGCCATCGGCCTTGCTCCAGGTCAGGGATCAGGCGCACGATGATCCCATGACCAAGAAGCGTTGGAGTGACCTCGATCCACGTCTTCGGCAAGCACTCCTCATTGACGGCGCCTTCGAGACAGGCCTGAAGATCGCCACGTTGATCGATCTTGCCCAGCGTCCACGTTCGGCCATCCGGGGCTCGAAGTCCATGTGGGCACTCGCGCTCGCCCTGGTGAACTCGGGCGGGATTTTGCCGGTCATCTATCTGCTGCGCGGGCGCGCCGGATGAAATGCCGTGTGTCACTATCCAGAGCAACCCACTCCACCATCCCATTGACCGGCCGCATCCCGTCAGGCGATCCCGTTGGGGTGTCTCATGACACCGACGCGACGATCTGGGGTACCTCCGATCTCAAGCACAAGGACCGGCTCTGCTCTGCTCTCGTTACGGGCTGGCACCGGAGTAGAACGGGATGATGGAAAGGCAAGCAGCCGTCGTGCTCTACGTGCTCGCACTGGTAGCCGTCGTGGTCGGCGTGGACGTCCTGTTCTTCAGGCACCACTTCTGGGAGCGGCTGATGGTGAACGTCGGGATCGTCCTGGTGTTCTCGGCGTTCGGTTTGAGGTTCCTGAAGGGTTCATGAGCGCAGTCGTGTCTGATGCGGCCAGCTTCCGAGAACGGGTCGTTTCAAGACCCATCTGCGAAAGTTGATCTTGCCGTCAACGTCTCGCTCCATGAGTCAGCACAGATCTCGGATGCCGAGGATCTACAGACGTCGTGCCCGAGCTCGGCGGTGTTCGCGAGCATAAGCGTGACCGTCCAGGGTTTTCACCACTGCTCAGCGGGTAACCCCGGACCATACGCGCAGGTCGGTGGCGCACACCACAGCTGAAACGACGTTCCTCGTGATCATTCTCGGATTGATTCTGCTCGTGATCGGATTCGTGGCGCACATCTCGATCCTCTGGACCATCGGGATCATCCTGTTGGTCATCGGGATCATCCTCGCCCTGCTCGGTGCCACCGGCCGCGCCGTCGGCGGGCGCCGGCACTGGTTCTAGGGTTCCAGCACCACCACGAGATCAGACACGAAATCAGAGCGGTGGCGGTGGGAACCGGTGTCTCTCACGAGGTACCGGACCTCTTGCACGCGGGTTCGTGCCGAGTTCGCTCGCTGCGCGTCGACACTCGAGCCGAGCGCTCGGACCCTCATCCTCGGGTCCGGCATTCACAGCGGAACGAGTCGATATCGGCGGCGAAAACGTCAGCGGTCGCTTTCCGAAGGCGGGGTAATGCAGAAGCGGGCGGAAGTCACGGGTGCGGCGCTGTTCCGCGCAGCGGCGGCGGTGTTCATCCGTGTCGGCTACGCCCACGCCCGACTGAACACGATCATCACCGAGGCTCATGTCAGCAAGGGCGCGTTGTACGACCACTTCGGATCCAAGGAAGAACTCGCTCGCGCAGTCATCGCGGCGGGCAGTACCCGGTTCAAAAGCGCGTGCGACCCATTTCTCACCTCCGGGATCCCTGCCGTCGAGGCGTTGATCGGCATCTCGTGCCTGCTGCTCGACCCCGCCGTCAACGACACCCTGGTCCAGGCAACCTTCCGTCTAATCACGGACGTCGGCGACCGTCCAGCAACGGGCACGACCCTCCTCGGCACCTGGCTGTCCGACTACCAACACCTCGTCCGCCGCGCCATCGCCGAAGGCGACCTTCGCGAGGAAGACCCCGACACCCTCGCTCACCTCCTGGTGGAAGTCTTCACCGGGATCCACCTCGTGGTCGCGGCCACCGGCCGCTCCGACGATCTGCCCACCCAACTGACCTCGACCTGGGATCTCCTTCTGCCCTGCCTCGTCGACGCAACGAAACTCGACCATTCCCGTAGCCTCGTGACCCGACAGGTCGCTCGATTCGGTGACCACCGCACACCCCGGCCACCGCCACCGTCACCATCGACGTGTGACCGCCCGACGAACCGCGGCGAGCCACAACCGGACCGGCAGCGGACGACCGCGGCAACCCCGTTCTCGACCCCACCCCTCGGTGACGACCCACAAGACCCGAGAAGAACCTGCCTGAAGCCCCTCAGACAGGTTCCGACGCCAGTTTTTCATACGCACACCCCGAACCCGATCGAGACAGTGGGCACGGTGATCGGCGAACCGGCATCCCGCGACGCACCCGACCGATCACCTCGCCGAGGAACGGTGGACGATCGCCACCGACCGGTTCAGAAGTGCCCGAGATTGCCCTGCCAGAGAGCCGACATCACATACAGGACGATGACCAGCGGATAGTACAGATTGATCACCGCACTCACCTGCACGAAAAGGGACGGACCGGAAGATTTTCCCCGTCGACGTTCGGGTACCCGCCCGACAGGCGACTACGCGAGGCGACATGCCCGTTACCCGGTGGCGCGTCACCGAAGCGCCTCCCGCCCCCCTGCCAACCGCTCGACGTGGCACCGGCCACCGAACCCCACCGCCCTCGGCAGTGGCGGTTCACCTACGCAACCAGGTTGACCACCACTCGTGTCTTGCCCAACACCGCCCGCCCACCGCAACTGACCGTCAGATCGATGCGGGCGGTCGCGGCCCCGGCGTCGACCTCTGTCACGGTGGCGATGATGTCGACGTCCGCACCGAGCTCGGGGTCCACGACCACCGGTCGGGTGAAGCGGGTCTCGTAGCCGAGGATACGGGTGCCGTCACCGAGCCAGTCGATCACCGGGTGCAAGGCCAACCCGGCGGCGAGCATGCCGTGCGCAAGCACACCCGCCAGCCCTGCCGCCGCGGCCACATCGTCGCGGTAGTGGATCGGGTTGAAATCCCCGGAGGCACCGGCATACCGCACCAAGGACTCCCGACTCACGGTGTGGGTGGTTTTCGCCACCACATCCCCGACGGCCACGGCGGTGATCGGGACGGGCGGTCATTCATCGTCTCCCCGCGCGAACAGGGTGGAGATGACGGTCGCCACGGGGCGCCCCTCGCTGTCGCGGATAGTACTGGACGTGGTGACGATCGCGTAGGCGCCGCGTTCGGTGACCGCGGTGATGGTGAGATCGGTCGTCAGCTCGTCACCGGCCACGATGTGCCGGTGATACCGGCGCTCTGGGACCCGTGCACGACCCGGGTCGGATCGAGGCCGGTGTCCGGGCTGCGAAGCAGCTGTCCGACCGCGGGTTCGACCAGAACCGCCGCAAACGTCGGTGGCGCAACAACATCGGGATGGCCCGCGGCGCGGGCGGCGTCGACATCGACGTGGATGGCATTCGTGGTGGACACCGAGTGCGCGAACTCGCGGACCTTCTCCCTACCAACGAGATACGGCCCCACGGACGGAAAGACACGACCCTGCAGGTTCGGATTCAGCAGCATCGCGTGAACTTTACCGGCGTATGCATGACGCGGGGACGATCACGGTCCGGTCCGCCGCTTCGATTCCGGGATCCGCGGCGCCGACCACCTGACGGCCGTGTTGCGGTGCGGAACGCAACATAACGGGAGCGACCCGATTAGCTGCCCGAGTACGGGCTCCGTAGAGCAGCCCGAACGCGAACCTTCGATCCCTGGGACAGCGTGGCGTCTATCGGGCAACACTCGCTGGACGGACGGCGGCGAGTGCATGGCCGTCGAGAACGAAACAAACTGGAACGACCAGCGAGGTATGTTGCCGCACATTCTATTTGGTTCAAATTGTCCGATTAGCCCGGGATGTCCGGTAACGGGGCCCGCTCTCAGGGAATTCTCAACGAGGATCGCGTACGGTCGGATCGTTATCTCCGTGGGTACAGCGAAAATCCCTGCCCCGCAGCGTCGGAATCGAGCCGCGTCGAATTCTCGGGCGGGTGCCGTCCGGGTTGCCGATGATCACCCTTCCACCTGTTACGCGGTCCACCAGGATCCGGATGGTTAAGTTTGGCATCCAGTATGTAGCATCGTTTTCTTGGTAGCGACCTTTCGCGACGCGTGCAACCACAGCCGTGCGTTGGGCGTCAGGGTGAGGGTCGTCGACGAAATGTCGAGGTCAAAGGGTGTCGACGCTCACGCCGCGGCCGCGGTTGTCAAGCGCATGCCCTGGAGTTTGTATAGTCTCATCGGCGCTCGGAACGACCTCTGGAGCGGAGTCTAAATAGTGACGAGGGGGCTCTGGTGCTGGTGCGACTTCCTGGGGTATACCCCGCGCAGCATGATTCATGGGCGTTGGTCGAAGCTCTGAAACAGGAGGCTCTCGGGCCCGATTCTCGAGTGCTCGATCTGTGCGCCGGTACCGGCATTGTGAGTGTGCGGGCAGCGGAAGCGGGTGCCGGGCAGGTGACGGCGGTTGACCTGTCGCGGCGCGCGTGGGCGACTACGTGGATGAACACCCGACTGCACGGTCGTTCGGTGCGAGTGGTGCGCGGTGACCTCACCGAGCCTGTCCGCGGCGAGCGTTTCAATCTGGTGGTGTCCAATCCGCCCTACGTACCCGCCGAGAATGACCGGGTGCCGGTCAGCGGGATCGCACGATGCTGGGATGCGGGCAAGGACGGTCGCGCGTTGCTCGACCGGATCTGTCTGCAGGTCCCGGACGTTCTCGCG
The DNA here is from genome assembly GCF_056402775.1 of Rhodococcus sp. P3_B8. Classification (NCBI taxonomy): domain Bacteria; kingdom Bacillati; phylum Actinomycetota; class Actinomycetes; order Mycobacteriales; family Nocardiaceae; genus Rhodococcus; species Rhodococcus sp. P3_B8. The sequence goes on along the minus strand of NZ_JBFUGT010000013.1, from coordinate 23,253 downwards.
GCCGGCGGGGTGCTGCTGCTCGTGCAGTCCTCATTTAGTGGGATCGAGAAGTCCCAGACGATGCTCGAAGAACAGGGTCTGCGCGTCAATATTGTGTCGCGGGTCGATATCCCTTTCGGGCCGGTGCTCGCGGCCCGAAGGGACATGCTCGTCCAGCGTGGGGTGATCGATGTGGGGCAGCACTGCGAGGAGCTTGTCGTGCTGCGGGCAGTCAAGTGAGGGGTGGTGTGGGTGCCGTCGCCCCGACTCTGACGCCCCACTCGTCGCGTCGAGTCGAAGACTCGACATCCTCGCCGGCACCGCCCGCTGTGGTTGGACACAGACCAGATGCGACGAGATCCGCGAGGCGAATGTGATCACCGGTAACGACCTGCCCGGGCCGGGGGCGCGCGTGATTCCTCTGACGGCGGCGCAGCGCTCCATATGGTTCGCCCAGCAACTCACCCCCGACGTCCCGTACGTGATCGCCCAGTACGTGGAGCTTCGCGGACCGGTCGACCTCGACCTGCTGGCCGAGGCCAGCGAGCAGGCACGCCGCGAACTGGGCGGAGGATTCATCAAGCTCGTCGACGTCGACGGGCACCCGCACCAGGTCCTGGGCACGACGTCGGCGAAACCGGTGCCCGTGGTCGACTTCCGTGGCGACTCCGTCGAGGCGGCCCAGGCGTGGATGCGGAACGAGAGCACCGCGTCCATCGACATGTACGGCGAATCGCTGATTGTCTCGCACATCCTGCAACTGGCTGACGAGCACTTCTACTGGTATTCGCGGGCCCACCACATCGCGTTGGACGGGTATGCGGCGATGATGTCGATGCGCCGGGCGGCCGAACTGTATGTCGCCGCGATCGATGGCGTCGAAGCGCCTCGGCGCCAGGTGATCGACCCGGAGCGGATAGTGCAGGAGGATGCGGAATATCGGTCCTCCCCCCGGTTCGGTCGCGATCGTGACTACTGGCAACACCAGGTGCAGAAGCTTCCCCCCGTGGTCAGCCTCACCTCACACACAGCGCCACCCGGTGCCACGGTTCGGGTGGCCAGTGATTCCCTTGTGCTGGATGCCCCTTCGAGCCGGGGGCTCGCGCACGGAAACGGCCATAATCCGACGGCGCTGATCGTGGCCGCGTTCGCCGCGTACCTCGCCCGGATGACCGGTGTCGACGATGTCGTCCTGTCACTGCCGGTCTCGGCACGCACCTCGGCCCGGCTCCGGGCCGCTGGCGGTTCGGTATCGAACGTTCTTCCGCTGAGGCTGGAGGGAATCGGAGCTACCACGGTGGGCGGCGCGATCGGGGTGGCCCGAACGGCGTTGACGACAGCACTGCGCCATCAACGGTATCGCCGGGAGGATATTGGGCGTGAGATGGGCTCGGAGGGAGGCGGTCTGGCGTATTTCGGGCCGGTACTCAACCTCATGCTGTTCAAGCAGGAGATCACGCTCGGCGCGGTGACCGGCCGGGTGCGGGTGTTGACCACCGGGCCGACCGCGGATCTGGCGGTCAACATTTACCCCGGACTCGCGGATTCGCTCCCCCGTGCCGATTTCGAGGGCAATCCGTCGCTGTACGACGAAGCGGAACTGCGCAGCCATCACCGCCGATTCACCACCTTCCTGGCATCGTTCACCGCGGCGACCGCGGCGAATCTCTCAGTCGCCGATCTCGACCTGTTCGCCGAGGGCGAACGCGAACAGTTCACACCGGCCAGCGGCCTGACGGACAGTGATCCGGTCACGCTCGATCGGCTTCTCACGGCGACGGTCGAATCCCACCCGGAGGCCGTCGCCGTCCGCGACCGCGGACGCACGGTGTCCTATGCCGAACTCGACCATCGTGCTAACCAGATCGCCCGGACCCTGATCGGGCACGGACTCGGACCGGAAGACCTGGTTGCGGTAGCGGTGCCGAGGTCGTACGAGTCGGTCCTGGCGCTGTGGTCGGTCGCGAAGACCGGCGCCGCGTATGTGCCCGTCGATCCCACTCATCCGGTCGAGCGGATCGCCTATACCGTCGGCGACTGCGGCGCCGCGGTGGGACTCACCGTGTCCACCGAGGTCGGGCATCTGCCCGAGACCGTCCGGTGGCTGACCCTCGACGACGGCCACATCACGGGCGGTGATCCTGGCCTGGGCTCTGCGGCAGTGGCGGACCGGCACCGTGTCCGTTCGTTGCGGGTCGAGCACCCCGCGTACGTGATCTACACCTCCGGGTCCACCGGACGGCCCAAGGGGGTAGTTGTCACCCACCAGGGTCTGGCCAACCTCGCCCAGGAGATCCGCGACAACTACGCGGTGTCCGCCCATTCGCGTGTGCTGCATTTCGCCTCCCCCAGCTTCGACACCGCGCTGGTCGAGGTTCTCGCTGCGTGCCTCGCCGGCGCCACACTGGTCGTGGTCCCGCCGGAGGTGTATGGCGGGCAGGAGCTGGCGGCGCTGCTGCGCGCCGAACACATCACCCATCTGCTGTCGACGCCGTCGGCGTTGGCGACCGTGGACCCGACCGGGCTCGACGACATACAGCTCGCGCTGGTCGGTGGTGAAGTGTGCCCGCCGGAGCTGGTGCGGCGCTGGGCCGGCGGGCGGATGCTGCGCAACGCGTATGGGCCCACCGAAACCACCTGCAGCGTCACCCTGACCGACCCGATCGCACCGCACGACAAAGTGACGATCGGATCCCTCATGCGCGGGGTGAGCGCCGTCGTACTCGACCACCGACTACGCCCGCTGCCACCGGGCGCGGCCGGCGAGCTCTACCTCGCCACCGCGGCGGTGGCCCGCGGCTACCACCAGCGGCCGGCGCTGACCGGATCACGGTTCATCGCGAACCCGTTCGGCAAACCCGGATCCCGCCTATTCCGCACCGGCGACCGGGTCCGCTGGACCGCCGAACACACCCTCGAATTCCTGGGCCGCACCGACGAACAGGTCAAGATCCGCGGGTTCCGCATCGAACTCGGCGAGATCAACACCGCACTGCACCAACACAGCGAGGTCACCTTCGCCACCACGGTCGTGCACCAGAACCCGGCCGGTGACCCGGCCCTCGTGTCCTATGTGATGCGTCGACCGGAGGCGGCGATCACACCGGAGACGCTGAAAGCAGAAGTGGCCCAGTTCCTTCCGGACTACATGGTTCCGGCATCGATCATGGTCCTGGACACGGTTCCGCTGACACCGACCAAGAAACTCGACCGCAGCGCCCTTCCCGCGCCCGAGTTCGGCTCCTCCCCTGCATCTCGTCGCGACCCGGCGACGGCCGCCGAACGCAGTGTCGCCGACGTGTTCGCCCGAATACTCGCCGTGCCCGCGGTGGGGGCGGACGATTCCTTCTTCGACCTCGGCGGAGACTCCCTGTCCGCCACCCGGGTGGTCGCGGTGATCAACGCCGAACACGGCACCACCCTCGGGGTGCGGGAACTCTTCGACACGCCCACCGTGGCCGCGCTCGCGCAGGTCGTCACCGAAGCCGGTGCCCACCGGGCTGACGGCGACCGTGCACCCCGCCCGCAGTTGCGTGCCGTCACGGTGCCCAATCGCGCGCCGCTGTCGCCGTCGCAACAGTTCATCGACCGCACAATCACCACACCCGCGCTGTTCAACATTCCGTTCACCGTCAGGGTGGTCGGCGAACTCGACACCGACGCCCTGCGGCTGGCTACCGCGGACGTCATCGAGCGGCACCGATCGCTACGAACGGTGTTCCCCGACTCCCCCACCGGACCCCACCAACGGGTGCTTGACGTCGCCGACGCATTGCCCGATCTCGCCCCCGCGAAGATCCCGGCCCGAGACGCCGACGAACCGATAGCGCGTCTCCTCGAGACCGGGTTCGATGTGCGCGAGCAACCACCGCTGCGGGCCGGGATCTTCGCGCTGACCCCTCGCGAGCACATCCTGGCGTGCGTCATCCACCACATCGCGGCCGACGGCTGGTCGTTGGCGTTGCTGGCCCGCGATCTCGTCGCCGCGTACACCGCCCGCGCCGCGGGCGCGGCCCCGGAGTGGGCGCCCGCCGAGGTGCAGTACGCGCAGTACAGTGTGTGGCGGCGTGAACTCCTCGGCGCCGAGTCCGACCCCGAGAGCCTCGCATCACGCCAAATCGACTACTGGGAAACGGAATTGGCGGGTCTTCCCGGCGAACTCTCGTTGCCGACCGACCGCCCGCGACCACAAAAGTGGTCATTCGGGGCTGGACGCGAGAGCTTTCAGATCGATCAACGCACCCATCGCGCCCTGCTGACCCTCGTCCACCATCAGCACGCCTCGCTGTTCACTGCCCTGCGGTCGGCGGTGGCCATGCTGCTCGTGCGCCTGAGCGGGGACCGCGACATCGCCATCGGAACCCCCGTCGCGGGCCGCGGGGATCCCGCGCTCGACGACGTGGTGGGCATGTTCGTCAACACCATCGTCCTGCGGACCCGCCTCGAGCCGGGCATGAGTTTCACCGAGGTCATCGACCAGTCCCGCGATGTGGAACTGCGTGCCCTCGCCCAGTCCGAGGTGCAGTTCGAGCGGCTGGTCGAGGTGCTCGATCCGCCGCGCTCCCCCTCTCTGCACCCGTTCTTCCAGGTCGCGGTGTCGCTGAACAACTTCACGCCCGCCACCTTGACCGCCGAGACGTTGCGCTTCGAGATCAGCCCCCGGCCCCTCGACATCGCGAAATGCGATCTGCACTTCCATTTCACCGAACGCCACGACACCGACGGGCAGCCCGCCGGCATCGACGCCGAACTGGTGTTCTCCACGGACCTGTTCGACGCCTCCACCGTCCGGTCGTTCATCGAGGGCCTGCAGGCCGTCCTCGCGGAGATCACGACCTGAACTCTGCGCGACCCGGGTCTGCCGGCCGATCCCGACCGGAACCGCGGTCGGTCCGGGACGTGATCGTCGATGGCACGGCTACGGCTGGGACCCCATCGGCCGACGAGTGGGCTCGAGCGGTGAGGTCTCGGCGTCGGCAGGTTCGACCGGGCCTTCAGCGCTTTCTCAGCGCCGGCCACGATACTGGCGTCATGTCCACTGTCAGCGGCTTGCCCGTCCACGTGCTGCTCGTTCATTTCATCGTGGCCCTGGCTCCACTGACAGCGATCCTGGTCATCGTGTGCGGTGTGTGGCCCGCAGCCCGACGTCGACTCGTCTGGCCCACCCTCGTCCTCGCCGCCGTGATCACCGTGTTGACTCCGCTGACCACCGACGCCGGCGAATGGCTCGAGAAGCACGTCGCCAGGTCGGCTGCCGTGCACACCCACACCGAGCTGGGCGACACGATGATCTACTTCTCCGCCGCCCTTCTCGTGGCTGCACTGGCGGTCGCCGCGGTCCATCTCCGCGAGCGAACGACGAACCCGTCCCGTGCACTTACGCTGATCGTCGCCGCCCTCGCGCTGGTCGTGGGAACAGGGACCATCGTTCAGGTCTACCGAATCGGCGAATCGGGTTCACGCGCCGCCTGGGGCGACGTCATCCCCACCACCGCCCCGTAACGTCGACCGAATAGTGGCAGAAAGCGGCAGTCTGATGAGGGTGTTGGTCGTCGAGGACGAAGCTCGGTTGGCGAGTGTGGTGCGCCGTGGCCTCGAATTCGAGGGTTTCGTGGTGGTCACCGCCGCTACCGGTGAGGACGGTCTCTGGCGCGCCACCGAGGACACCTTCGATGTGATCGTTCTCGACATCATGCTGCCGGGAATCAACGGATATGAAATTGTCCGTGCACTTCGCGCCAAGCAGATCTGGACTCCGATTTTGATGCTGACCGCCAAGGACGGTGAGTATGACCAGGCCGACGCGTTCGATCTCGGTGCCGATGACTACCTGGTCAAACCGTTCTCTTTCGTGGTGCTCGTCGCCCGCCTGCGCGCGTTGGCGCGCCGCGGCGCACCAGCGCGCCCGGTGTTGCTCACCGCGGGCGATCTGAGCCTCGACCCGGCGCGGCGACGCGTCATGCGTGGTAACGAAGAGTTGGCCCTGACTCCCCGCGAATTCGGGGTCCTCGAGTTCCTGTTGCGTCACCCGGACACTGCCCTGACGAAGGGCGAGATTCTGCGCAACGTGTGGGACGCGCATTACGACGGTGACGAGAATATCGTCGAGGTGTATGTCGGTTATCTCCGCCGGAAGATCGACGCACCGTTCGGCGCGCACACCATCGACACGGTCCGCGGCGTCGGATATCGGCTCACGACAGCTCAGCCGGAGTCGCCGGAAGGGTGACCACGACCTGTACCCCGCCCGCCGCGCTCTCCTCGATCCGCACCGAACCTCGGTGGGCGGACACGATTTCCGCGACGATGGCCAAGCCGAGGCCGGAACCGCCGCGGTCGCGTTCACGGGCGTTGTCGAGTCGCACGAACCGTTCGAAGACGCGGGCCCGGTCGGGCTGCGGGATGCCCGGCCCGTCGTCGGACACCGTGATCTGCGCGGTGGTCCCGCGGCGCGAGACCTCCGCGTGCACAGCATGTGCGGCGAACCGGACGGCGTTGTCGATGAGGTTGCGCACTACCCGCTCGAGCTGGGTGAGGTCGCCGCGGATCCGCACGGGGGTCAACGAGGCGGTCACCGTTTTGCCGGTCTTGCCTCGGGCGCGGTGGACCTCGGTGTCCACCACGTCGTCGAGGTCCACGTCGCCGAGCCGCAGCGGCAGGCCGCGCTCGTCGGCGCGGGCAAGCAGCAGCAGATCGTCGACCAGCAGGTGCATCCGGGTGACCTCGGGCAGCAAGGTGTCCCGTACGAGTTCGCGGTCGAGTAGTTCTGGGCGGGCATCGGCCAGTTCCAGGGCCATGGTGACGGTGGCCAGTGGGCTGCGCAGCTCGTGTGATGCGTCGCCCACGAATCGGCGTTGCGCGGTGTGGCCGGCCTCGATGCGGGTGAGCATGTCGTTCATCGTCCGCGCCAGCGCCGCGATCTCGTCCCGGGGTGTGGGCACCGGAATCCGTTCGCCGAGGTCGGTACTCGAGATCGTGGCGACTTGGGTGCGGATGTGTTCGACCGACCGCAGCGAGCGCCGTACCAGCTTGTAGGTCACCACTGCGGCGACGAGGGCGATGACCGGACCGCCGAGGGCGAGAAGCCCACCGACCGTGGCGAGGGTGGCTTCCACCGGTTCCTCGCTCGCTCCGACCAGGACGGTGTATTCACCTCCGACGCCGCGGGCGCCCTGCACGGTGATCCGCAGATCCGTCCCGTGTTCGGCCCGCCCGGTCAGTCCCGGCACCGGCGAACCGCCGGCAGGTGGCCGCACATCGGTCGCTGGGGCGCCGGGGTCGGTGTCCGATGTCCGCACCACCTGCCCGGCCGGGTCGATGACCTGAACGAGCGCGATGCGTTGATTGGTGTCGAGTAGCTGAGCGTCGAGGTCGGCGGGTGGGTCCGACCGCAGGCTGGTGGTGATGTCCTGGGCTCGGGCGGTGGCGGCGTCGTCGAGGGCCGAGAGCAGGGACCGGTCCAGTACGAACAGCAGTGCCGTCGCCCCGAGCGCCAGGGCGATGGTCACGACCGCACCGGCGGCCAGCGCGGATCGGATCGCCAGCCCCCACAGCGACGGTCTGAGCCACTCGGGTACGGATCTCATGCGGCCATCATCCGCTATCCGTCCTCTCCGGGACGCCGGTGGCAACCGTCGGAACGGCTGACACCAAACGGGTCGGTGCTCTTCTTCTCAGCGTCCTCACAGCGGGGCGGGCAGACACTGACGGTGTGGGAACGCCGCAACGCCGGAGTCGGGCACCGTTCTGCACGCGGACTGTCCAGACGGCTCTGGTGGGGGCCATGGCCGCGCTCGCCGTCCTGTGGTCCGACCCGGCGATGGCCGATCCGGTCACGGACTCGACGATCCGCTACGTCGCCATGGGCGATTCCCGCGCCGCGGGTCCATACCTGGCGCCGATCTCGCTGCACGACGGTTGCTTCCGGTCGGTCGAGGGATATCCGGGGGTTGTTGCCCGGGCGCTGCACGCCGACTCTTTCACCAACGTTGCCTGTTCGGGCGCGACAACCGAGAATCTCACTACCACGTCCCAATCCACCGCCACCGGTGCGGTACCACCGCAGATCGATGCCCTGCGACCCGATACGACGCTCGTCACAGTCAGTATCGGCGGCAACGACATCGCGTGGCAGTCCCTGGTGGCGCCGTGTTACGCCACCGTCCCGGGCACCGATGCGCACTGTCGCACCGACCCGGAGACCATCGGTGGAATGAATTCCGCACTCGCCGCGCTGGAGCCGAAGGTGTCCGCGGCACTGGCCGCCATCGAACAACGTGCCCCGTGGGCCCAGGTGCTGCTCGTCGGTCACGGCGGCATCTTCGGTGCCAGCGGTTGCTGGCCGAACATCCCCATCAGCGACGCCGACGCAGCCTGGATCTCGGGCTTCTTTGTGAGGATGAATCAGGTTCTCGCCGCCGCGGCCACCACCACCGGCGCCCGGTTCGTGGACATCGCGACCGCCGCCATCGGACACGATGCCTGCGCCGGACCCGATCAGCGATGGTTCGAAGGCCTGATCCCGCAGTCTTTCGCCCAGTCGTTGCACCCCACCACCGCCGGAATGCGGGCGATCGCCGCCCGCGTCCTCACCGGCTCGGGTGCATCCCCCGAGTAGGCACGCCGCTTTTCGGGTGTTTCCTCCTTTGACGGGGGATGAAATCGCGGAACCCCTCACACTCGGATGGGCGCTCAGGCAGTCAGGAACGTTCGTGCACGGGCTCCCGCTCGGCTGCGGTCTGCTGGTGACGCAGATGGGTGTAGACGATCAAGGCCAGCAGGATCGCAGCCAGGACCGCCGACGACCCGACAGTGCCGAGCTCGAGACCACCCTTGTCGTGCGGCTTGCTGAACAGATCTCCGACGGTGGCCCCCAGCGGGCGGGTGAGCACGAACGCAGCCCAGAACAAGACGGTGCCCGAGATGCGGGTGAAGTAGTGCGCCAGCAGGATCAGAGCCATCAGCACACCGATCACCGCGGCTCCGCCGGCGAAGCCGAGACCGGAGCTGTCGGCGAGAAAATCCCCGATTGAGGTACCGAGAGTGTTGGAGAACAAGATCGCGATCCAATAGAGCATCTCACCGCGAAAGGTGGTGATCTGTTCGACGTCGAACGTCTCTCCGCACCGGCTCCAGATGGCGAACACACAGGCCAAGCAGGTGATCAGCAGGAGGGAGCCCTTGGCGTAGCCGAGGCCGGCGGACCGGTTGAGGAAGTCGGACATGGTGGTGCCCGCGGTGCTGGTGGAGACGATCACCGTCCAGTAGAGCGCGGGATGGAACTTCTTCGCTTTCATCTGCGTGATCAGGCTGACGAGGAACAGGGAGATGAACAGCACCGAGGCGACGGCGTAACCGACGTCGAGGGTTTGGGCGAGCAGGTCGCCGCCGGTCTCCCCGAGGGTGGTGGCGGCAATCTTCATGATCCAGAAGACCGCGGTCACCTGTGGCAGCTTCTTCATCGACCTCCAATCCGTGCGGAGCGCACCCGCCGACACTTGCATCCGGGCAGGCCGAGGACGAGGTCGGTGGGGAACGAGGTGGTCGGGAATGTCGTTGTGACCGTCGAGGTTCATCGGGTGAACGGTGCGCCGGGACGGGCGCACTGGCCCGGCTCACCGGTGGGCGTCGGGATGCTGTCCGGTTGAAGGACCGCACCCTGTCCTCGACGCCGGGCCCGCAGACCGTTGATCAACAGCGGCAGAATCGACACCAGCACGAGGGCGATCAGAATCACCTCGATATGACCGCGGACGAATGCGATTCCGCCGAGCAGGTAGCCGAGGACCGGCACCCCGACTCCCCAGGCAATGCCGCCGATGACGTTGTAGACGGCGAAGGTTCGGTACGGCATCCCGGACGCGCCGGCCATCACCGGTGCGATCGTGCGGGCGACGGGAACGAACCGGGCCAACAGGATCGTGCGCGGCCCGTAGCGGTCGAAGAACCGCCGCGACTGCTCGAGTTGTTTCGGACCGATCCGCTTGGCGCTGGGCCTATGAAACACCGTGTACCCGGCCCGTCTGCCGATCAGAAACCCGAGTTGGTCACCGACGATCGCCGCGGCCGGGACGGTGAGCAGCAGCAACCACAACGGCGCGAACGGATGCGACTGGGCGGCGAAGACACCGGCCGTGAACAGCAACGAGTCGCCCGGCAGGAAGAAGCCGACGAGCAGACCGGTTTCGATGACCACGGCGCCGAGGACGCCGAGCAACCCCAAGGCACCCAGCAGCGTCGACGCGTCCAGTAAGCCAAGTCCCAGTGCCACATTCATGCCGCGTATCCCATCGTCGTCGGGTCGCTGCGACCCGAGTGCGTGTAGTTCTCGTCCGTACTCGCAGCCACCCGGGCGCGGGTCCGGTCCATCCAGGTCGTGTAGAGCGCCCCGCCGATCACCGCGGCGAGGCCACCGAGGAGCATCCCGCCGATCACGTCGGTCAGCCAGTGTTCACCGAGGTACAGGCGGGTCACCGACACCACCACGGTCACCGCCGCAGCCAAGATCAGCAACAGGGCGCGACGGGTCGGCGACAGGGCGTACCCGAACATCACGGCAGCCATCGTGAACAACGCCATCGCCCCGGTCGCATGCCCGGACGGAAACGAATGGTCCGTCTCGAGCAACACCTGGGACACGATCGGCGGGCGAGCGCGCCCGACAACGGATTTCGTCACGGTGGAGGCCAGTGCCGCCGCACCGACGGTCCCGATGAGAATCAGCGCAGGGATCGGTGAGCGGGTTCGCCGCGACAGCACCGCGCCGATCACGACCGCGGCGATGATGGTGCCCGCCGGACCGCCGGCGTCGGTCACCGCGATGGCCGGTGCGGTCACCCAGTCCGACCGGTGTCCGGTGAACCAACCCAGCACCGCCGGGTCCGCACCGGTCACCCAGCCCCCGGCCCTGACCTGATAGGCCAACGCGGCGAATGCCGCCGCCAATCCGGTGCACTGCACGGCGATCGCCGCCGCGGCCGGACCCCGGCGATCACGTTGTAGGCTCCGCCAGACCGACCCACCCAGGAACAACGCCGCACCCCCGACCAACACGGCCAAGGCCAGGGTCGTGGCACCGCCCTGATGGATATCGGCAACCACCTCGTGGGCCCGCCCGACCAGATTGGAATGAATCGGTGCACCGTGCGCCGACGCCAATGACACCGGGGGTTGTATTGCTTCTCTCACACCCGCAGTATCAGTGTCGGCCGCTGTGGAGCCGCTGAGAGCGGGACGGCGATCACACCCAGCCAGCCCGGGAGGGTGAATTTTCGGCCACGAGAGGCGCATGGTCCCCGGCGTTCCTCGGCCGCAACCCGACACCGACGGTGTTGCGGCCGCAGAGAAGCCTTCCGTCCCTGTTGGACGGGCCGGGGCGGCAAGTGTGACAGCGGGTCCGTCACCGCCGCGGTTTACCGCCCGCGCATGCCGGTACCTCGTTCGCAGCTCTCAGCCAATCCTCAGCGTGGCAGACGTACCGTCGAATCGGGTTTCCTTATGACGGATGCCCTTATGACGGATACGGAGTCACCATGGTCAATCCAGCATCCGAACCTGCGCCGGACGATCGGCCCACCCGAAGCGGCCCCGCCGCCGACGCAGCCGCGGTCCCATCGGTCCGGTCGCGACCCACCAGCAACGCCGGTTGGGCGGTGGCGTCATTGCTGTTCTTCTGGCCGCTGGCGTTCTCGGCCTTCCACCACGCATTCGAGGTCTACCCCAGATGGGTGGACGGCGATATCGACGGCGCCGAATACGCCTCCCGCCGGGTACGCAAGCTCGGGCAACTGGCGCTGTGGATCTTCGGTGGCTTGCTGCTGCTGGCGATCGTCCTCTACGCGATCGCCGCGATTGTTCTGATCGCGCACGGCGGCGAGGGAGGCGACTGGCACCACCACATGCGCGAATGACCCCGCGAGAAATACTCTGCAGTGACCGATGAACCGGCGTGCACCCTCGAGTCGGGGAAGCGAGGTGCCCACGCTCCCCCGACGACACCCGATCAGGACACGGAAAGTCCCTCTGCGCTACCCGCTCTCAGCGTTTCCACAGCACCCGCGCATCAGACTGGAAGGGTGTCCGGCACTGTGCCCCTTGTTCGGGAGATGGTCACCGAGGTCGTGACCGAGACCGCGACGATGGAGATCGCTCTCACGGTCCTCGGGATCGCCCTGGCGGTGTTCGTCGCCGGGATGGTCGTCGCCGGGTCCGGACAGGCGAGCGGGCTGCGCACCGCGGCGTTGGCCCTGGCGCTGGGCATTGTCAGCATTCACCTCCGCGACGGTGGTTGGCTGACCGGCGCCGACCGCTCCATCACCTCCGTGCTGGCAGCGCACCACAGAGCAGGACTCGATCACCTTGCCACCGTGGGCATCGCGCTCGGCACCCCGGCGGTTGCGATCGCCGCGGCCGCGGTGGCCGGGATCGTGCTGATCCGGCGCGGTCGGCCGGTGCCGGTTGCCTCGATCATGCTGGGTGCAGTGATGGCCGCCCTGTTCGCGGGCGCCGCCCTCGACACCGTGCTCGGGCCGGACCGGGCAGTTGCCGGCGTGCGACACGTCGACACCGGGAACGCGGTGCTGTCGAACCTCACCGGGACCGCCACGGTGCTGGGTATGGCGGCGGTGATCGCCGGTATCGGCCGCAGCCGCACCCGCCGGGCGGTGCTGGCCGCCGCCGTGATCATCGCCGTCGTCGCTCTCGTCGGTACCCGCCTGTATGCCGGGATGCCCCTGACCGAGGTGGCGGCGGGAGTGCTGGTCGCGGCGATGTGTCTGACGGTGGGGCACGCCGGGCTGGTGGCGTTCGCCTCTCGGGTGCCACCCGGCACCCTCGGAGCGGTTCCCGAGCCCGGGTTCGTACCGGCTCCTGGATGATCCACCGGAATCGGGGGCTCGTCACCCTCGGCCCGTCGAGTTGCGGCAAGTGATTGTGCGGCAGGTGATAATGATGCCGAACCGATGATGGCCTCGCAGATCGCGGCGGGCGGTGTCAGGTACCGGAGGTGAGACATGAGGTTCTCCGGTCTCGCCACACCGGGGTGGCTGGCATTCGCCGCCGTGGTGGCCGCGCTGTCGATCGGTTACCTGTGGGTACATCGTCTGCGGCGTAAATACACTCTGCGGTTCACCAATCTGGAACTACTCGAGACCGTCGCACCGACCCGGCCCAGATGGTCGCGGCACGTTCCACCGACATTGCTACTGGTGGGACTGCTGCTGCTGACCGTCGCCATGGCCGGACCCTTGGCGCAGACCAGAGTTCCGCGCAACCGCGCCACGGTGATCCTCGCGATCGACGTGTCACTGTCGATGCGCGCAACAGACGTGCCGCCGTCTCGGCTCGCCGCAGCCCAGGCCGGCGCAAAAACGTTCGCGGACAACCTCACCCCCGGCATCAACCTCGGACTGGAGGCGTTCGCGGGGACGGCGTCGATGCTGGTCTCACCGATTACCGACCACACCGCAACCGACAACGCTCTCGACCATCTGCAACTCGCCGAACGGACCGCGACAGGGGAAGCGATCTTCACTGCCCTGCAGGCGATCGACACCCTCGCCGGCGTACTCGGTGGAGGCAGTGCGCCGCCACCGGGACGGATCGTCCTCGAATCCGACGGCAAGCAAACCGAGCCCACCGATTTGAACGATCCGCGCGGCGCGTTCACCGCGGCACGTCTTGCGAAGGAGCACAACGTCCCCATCTCCACCATTTCCTTCGGCACCACTGCCGGTGCGATCGACCTCAACGGAAGCCACATCCCCGTCCCGTCGACGACGAGTCTCTGCGGCGGATCGCGGAGTTGTCCGGTGGCTCGTTCTTCACCGCAACCAGCGCGGACGAGCTCCAAGCCAGCTACCAGAACCTGCAACAGCAGATCGGCTACGAAACCCACCTCGGCGACGCCAGCCGACCATGGCTGATCCTCGGATCCATCCTGATCGCGGTGGCAGCCGGCACCGCACTCGTTCTCAACCAACGCCTACCCTGAGCACGCGGACCGCTGCGAGCACCCGCCCACGGCACCGTGGTCGGCGACCGGATACCAGGGCACTCCAGCGTCGACACGGCAATCCACTCGGGCAGCGCGGCGAAGGACGATCCATCCGGATTCAGGAGACCGCCCTCATTCTCCGTACACGGAGCACCGCCCCGCCCGGGGATCACGTGCTCCTGTGTGAGCGAACCAGCGGATAGCACCCCAGACCGAGAAGTGCCGCGGTGAAGTGTCCGATCGCCGTGAAGTTCAGGTCTACGACAAGCGGGACGGCGAAGAACACGAGCACTGCTGCGACATAGGGGTAACGCCACGGCGGGGCAATCCGGTAAGTCAGCACCGCGATCACTCCGGCCAGTCCGTAACTGACACCGATGTCGAGGGTGTCGACCGCCGACGCGGGGGCGTGGCCATGGCGAATGGCCCAGTACAGCGCCCCCTCGCTGAGGTAGGTCGCGCCGACGTGCGCGATCACCACCACGCACAACCACCGCAGTGTCCCCAGCCACCGCTCCGCCGGGACGTGGAAGACGTTGAACGAAATGAAGTAGGTGATCCATCCGCCGCCGGCGAGCCAGAAGGCACTCGAGATCAGTACCCGGACGGGATCCTCGGCGAGATGATGCAAGTTGGTCGATCGATCGCCCAGTACCTGGGCGAGGACATCCGGTGGCAGGTTCCTCATCACCACGGACGTCACGAGCAGGATCGCCAGCCAGATGTAGGTCCCGGGTGCCCGCCGAACGTACATCCACGCTGCCCGCGGAAAGGATCGCAGGCGTGAGGAGATGGCGACGTCCATCAACTCAGTGTGCACCGGATCGTCCTGGCCGCTGAACCGGAGTGATGGCTCTGTGTGTCGGTCACGCGTCAGACCGCTCCGTATCTCGGTTCAATGCGGATCGGGCGCAGGTCGGACCGCGACGCCTTCGACCCAAGTCTCTTTCTGACCACCGCAGCGCATGACGACCGTGTAGGAGCTTCCTGCAGGAATGCTGGTGAGCGTCACAGTGCGAGTCCTATTCGGCGCCAGGCTGACCTCTTGCGAAGCGATCGACCTTTTCGATTGATCCAGCACGCCGACATCACAGTCTCGCGCGGTGTTGTCACCCTTGGCGGTCACAGTCACCTTGCCCGGTCCGCCGACTGCGGTCATCGTCGCGTCAGCCGATGCCGCTCCCGCTGCCAGCCCGGCAAGCGGGACGGCCGCCACGAGTGTTGCGAGGAGGAAGCGTGAGCCCCTCTTGACTGTCGTGTTCGTGTTCATGATGGTCAGTCCCCATATTTCGGGACGGCCATGAAACCGTCACAGAGGGCACCTCTCGACCGATGTCGTCCTGGCGTATTCGTGACCGTCGCGTGGATGTCCGGGATCCGCTGTGGCGGCTCGAGGACAGATCGAGGCTCGGTCCACCTTCATCGTAGGCCGGGCCCTCACAGCCGAATCCGAATTCTCAGGAACTCCACAGGTCGGCGGGCCCCCTCCCCCCTCTCCCCGCGACCGTCTCGGATGTCCGCACACTATTGGCGGAGGAGCGGTCCGGGGCGGTTGGGTCTGCGACCACGAGTAGAACGGTTGGTAGCGAGATCTCAGGAATTCAGGAATTCTGCAGGGGCACATGTTGACCGATCTGTCGTTGCTGTCGGGGCCGGTCCCATTCGTGGTCGCCGCCACGGGTGCGGCGGGAGGTGTGTGGTTGTTGACCGGGCGCGCGGGGTGGTTTCGGCGCCGGGCGATACCGCTGTGCGCCGCCGCGGCGGGAGTACTCACCGGTTGCCTCTGGTTCTGGGTGGAGCGATTGTGGCGTCCACTTCCCGACCCGATACCCCTCACCGTCTACCTGTGGACGGCCCTCGCCCTGTGGGCGGTGACGTTGCTGGTCCCCCGCATTCTCACCGTCCCCCGCCGTGCATGGGCGGCGGCGGTGTCGGTGGTTGCCGCCGTCGCCGTGGTCGCGGCCTGCGCAGTACAGATCAACCTGTTCTTCGCGGCCTACCCCACGGTCGGCGCAGCCATGGGGTTCGAGCATGTGACCCGCATCGACTTCCAGGCAGTTCCCCCGCCCGTACCGGCACCGATCTCGGGCCGACCCCTCGAATCCGTCTGGACGCCACCGGCGGACATGCCGCATTCTGGCAAGCTGACCTCGGTGACCATCCCCGGGGACCGTTCCCGGTTCTCCGCTCGGCGCGCCGAAATTTACCTTCCTCCCGCCTATTTCACCGATCCACGACCGCAGCTACCAGTTCTCGTCCTCCTGGCCGGTCAACCCGGCCAACCGAGAGACTGGCTCACCGGAGGCAGGCTCGGCACCACCATGAACAACTACGCCCGCGACCACGGCGGGCTCGGACCCGTCGTGGTGGTCGCCGACGCGACGGGATCGACCTGGGGAAACCCGCTCTGCTTCGATTCGCCACTCGGAAATGCCGCAACCTACCTCGCCGAGGACGTGCCCGCCTGGACCAAGGCCCATCTTCAGGTCGACCCCGACCCGGCCGCGTGGGCGATCGGCGGCCTGTCGTTGGGCGGAACCTGCGCGCTGCAGATGGCCACCAACTACCCCCAGACATATCCAACTTTCCTGGACCTCTCCGGAGACCCGGAGCCCACCCTCGGCGATCATCAACGCACCCTGGACGCCGCGTTCGGAGGCAATCAGGCCGCGTTCACTCGGGTCAATCCCCTCGATCTGCTTGCCGAACATCGCTATCCCGGCTCGGCCGGTGTCTTCGTGGTCGGTAGCCACGACGACGAACTCAAGCCGGCGATCCGTAAAGCCTGTGACGCCGCCCGGCAGGCGGGGATGGACGTCACCTACACGGAGGTTCGCGGCGGCCACAACTTCGCCGTGTGGGCCGCCGCACTCGCCACCGAGATGGACTGGCTTGCCACCCGGCTGGGGCTCACAACCTGACCGACCCCCCGGTGCTGCGGCGGCGACCCTGACCGGGACTGCGGTGCGAAACAGGCGTAGGTGTCGGTGAGTGGGCGCCGGCCCCGGTGTGGGGAGATCAGTTTCCGCCGCGGTGCCGGGATCCGGGACGGATCCGAACAATCCGCATTCCGCTACGGTTCGACGAAGACGTCGTTGAGGGTGACGGTGCGCAGGTTTCGGTTCCGGATGATCTCGACGAGTTGCGGGTAGACGTGGGTGACCGGCAGGTAGTTGAGATGGCCGATGACGATTGCCTGCGGGGTGAAGTACTGGTTGGCCATCTGAAGGATGTAGTCCTCGGTGATCAGCGAGGAATCTGACAGCGAGCCGTACCACAGGGTCGGGACGGTGTAGCCGAGGTCGGCGGCAACGGCGTCGACGGTGGCATTGTGTTTTCCGTAGGGCGGCCGGAAGTAGGGTGCGGCGTCGACGCCGTACGTCGTTTTCAGGAATTTGTGATTCTTGGTGAGTTCGTCGGCGATCCGACTCTTCGACACGGTCGTCAGGTCCGGGTGGGACCAGGTGTGGTTGCCCAGCTGGATCTGACCGCGCTCGACCAGTGGTCGCAGGAGTACGGCGTTGTCGGTCCACGAGTCGTATTGGCCGTTGACGAAGTAGGTGAGACGGACCCCGGTGTCCTTCGCGAACTGGGTGTAGAGCCGGACCACGTCGCTGTTGACGCCGTCATCGACGGTGAGCGCGAGGAGGTCGCCGTTGCCGGGCAACGCTGTCAGGGTGCCGCCGCCGGGTAACTGGATGCGGGACCCGGCCGGCGGTGGCGGGAGTACCGCCGGTGGCGGGGATGCTGCCGGTGCCGGAGGAATGCCCGGATCGGCGGGGGCGGGGACGGCGGTGCCCGGGGTTTCGGCGGTGCTGATGCTGCACCCGGCCGCCGCGCCGGCGACGGTGGCCGCGGCGAGAGTGAGGAATTGGCGTCGATCCACGGCCGCATTGTAGGGGTGTGCGATAAACGTCGATGGTGTGCGACGCGGACTCCACCAGTGCGGTCCCCGTCACCATGCCTGGGGGGTGCCTCCGTATTGGTTGCGGCGGACCGCAGCACGAGTTGCATCCCCTCGAATCGCGCATGAAGCTGAGATTCGTTCTCAGCGTTCTTTCAGCATGGAAAAGCTAGGCTTCCTCAGCTCACCTAGGACACAGCCATCTGTCCTCCGTCGCGCGCCGGGGGCGACGTGAGCCGGAGCCGCGTGTCCGCGGGACGTGCGCACTCTGCTAGGACCGAATCTCGTTGCCCAGCAACATTATGGGCTCCTGTAGGGTCTCGCCGTGCCACCGATCGGATGCGAAAAACATAGGTCGTGAACTTCTTATCAATACTGAGATTTGATGCGCCCCCTGTGGTTACGCTTCGCGTACTTCTTCATCTCTGTTTCGAAGCACTCTGAATGGGGTCGGCATGACGGACATCAGCACAACTCGCTCTGGATACAGATCATTCACCCGCGCAGTCGCAGTCGCAGGAATCGCCGTGCTCGCCATAGTCTTGGGCAACGGCACCGCCTCGGCCGGCGTGGACAATTCCAGCTCCGTCGTCGACGCGCGGGGCAATCGGATCGAAGTCCTGCAGGGCGACACGTCGTATCAGGTGGTCCCGCCGTTGGACGGTGTTCCCACCAGTGTCGAGTTCTTCCACAACGGTTACGCCGGGGTCAACATCACCGGCCCGAACGCGGCAGAGTTCAAGGGCACCAAGCTCACCGTCGGCTACCAGATCGGGTATCCGATCGCGTTGAGCGGCGCGACCATTGTTCTCAATTCGCCCGGGTTGGGGTTTGTGATCGGTTCGAGCAACGGGATCGATCTCGGACTCGTCCCGGCACCCACGTTGGATCTACACGCGGGCAGCAACGTCGGGCTCGCCGGTGAC
The DNA here is from genome assembly GCF_056402775.1 of Rhodococcus sp. P3_B8. NCBI lineage: Bacteria > Bacillati > Actinomycetota > Actinomycetes > Mycobacteriales > Nocardiaceae > Rhodococcus > Rhodococcus sp. P3_B8. The sequence continues at coordinate 4,451 of NZ_JBFUGT010000013.1, read as the reverse complement.
ATCATCCCATCGCAGGAACTCGACATCGACCTGGCGCCGGGCGGTATCACCACCGTCCCGCTGCTGGAGAACCAGTCGTTCGACGGACCGGCGGCGTCGGTGCGGATGCAGGGAGTCCATGGTTCCATCTCCGGTGCGCTCGGTGCGGTCACCATCCGGCCGTACGCCACCGCCGTGACATCCAGCGGTGACACCGTCACGACGTACGGCATGCCGCAGAAGCTAAATTAGCGTTCGTCGTCCGGCGACCAGTGGTCCCGCGACGACACGAGAACGACAACAACTGGCCGACGCGACGGAAGTCGCGTCGGCCAGCTATTGCGTGGGCCGCACGGGGTGTGAAAACCGGACATGGTCGAGGCTCCAGTGTGAGCGTCGACTTCACCGGTTGTCGAAGCGGCGTTGAACGACAGCCGTTCCACCGACGGCCGCGAATAAGAGAAGCAACACCATCAGCACATTGATCATCGATGTCTCCGTTAAACAGGTTTGTCCGACCAGTTGGTCGGTTGCCGTCAACCTACACCGATGCAGCGCTTGCCCTTTCGTGTTTCTACTGACTCCGCGATCACTATTGTGCGGGCAGGGCGATCCCGCGCCACAGTACGACGCGGGTGCTGAGAAATCACTGAGAGAAGTCCGGTTTGCCCGTTGTAAGGCAACGCGCGGCAGCGTATCCGCCTGCACGCTGGTTGTGACGGAAGTCGGTACCGCACAGCTAGACAGGCCGTACGCCACGACTATCGGCAGAGCCTCGGTGTGGCACTTCACGACACCCGCGGCGAGACCGCAACGGCCGGAGTGTCACGCCGGCCCCGGTGAGGACATGACGCCGTGCGGGTCGAGTGGCATGTGGGGAGTCAGGCACCGGCTGTGTCCCGGAGTGGGGAAGTTCGGCGGCTCGTTCGCGGTTTAGACGGTGCCCCGCAATGACACAAAGGGGTTGCGAGAGCGAGGATTTCATAAGCACTCTGAACCGGTGGTCAGCGTTTTTGCGCGGAGTATGCCCTAGTCCCGCTGAGAGAATGTTGAGAACTGAGACGTCTCTGAGAAGACGAGAATCCGTCGCTTTTCGCCCATCGTGGACACGTAGGATTCAGGCTGTGCTGCAGTTCGCTGCAACCGATACGGCGGCACACGTCGGCCCCCGCTCACTGCCCCCTAGACGTGGTGGCGGGGGCCCTTCACACCTCGCCTGGCCTGTGGCGCAGTACACCAACTCCCCGGGCGCGGTGGAAATTCGGATCCTGGCACCGACCGACTTGGGCGCCAGCGACGCGGACCTCGTCGGCGGGCCCCGTCAGTCGGAGATCATTCCCTGGCGCACTCGAACATTCGGTACCAGAACAGGCTGCGGCCCCGCCGGTGGAGAAATCTGCGGCTCCGCTGGGGTGGTGTAGTAGCTGGGGCCGGAATCCGGCTCGCCCCGGCAGGTGAGCGTCCGGTGGAACAAGCCACGATCAAGCGCGGGGCGGGAACGCCCAGGGCGACCTTTTCGTCACCGAGCGCGGCGGTTCGGCTCCGTGCACACGCTGAGGCCGTCGCAGCCTGTCTCACGGCCGGTCGGGTCGGCTATTCGCGGAGCACGCTGATCGGATACCGGGCGGCCCTGTGTGCGGCGGCGACGGTGACGGCGGCGATGGCCGCGGCCGTCGCCGCCGTCACCAGGGTCAGATAGGCCCAGGGCACCGCGAGTGTCGCCGGGGGTGGGTCGAAGACCCCGGACAGCACCGCGACGAGCAGACGGGACAGGACCACACCGCCGATCACCCCGAGTACTGCCCCGCCGGCGGTGACGACGGCGGCCTCGGCGAGCACGATCGACGCAGTGTGACGACGGGTGCCACCGAGCGCGGTGACGATCGCGAAGGTGCGCCGACGCTCCGCGAACCCCGACGCCAGCATCAACGCCGACCCGGCCGCGGCGAGGACCGCGGCGTAACCCAGTTCGAGTCGGGTCAACCCCCGCAGATCGACGGAGGTGAGAGTGGATCCGACGGTGCCGCGCACCGTGGTGATATCGGTGACGGTGGCCCCGGTACCCACGGCATCGGACACCGCCTGACGCACCGCCGGGGTGTTGGCCCCACCGGTATCGATGAGGAACGCGCCGACCGCCGGGTTCGCGGTCACCTGGGCGAGGTAGGAGGCGTTGGCGACGAGGAAGCTGTCCTTCGGTGCCGTCGGGAACTCCTTGACCACCCCGATGAAGCGGAACGGCACGGTCTCGAACGCCGTAGTGGCGGCGTCCTGAATCCGCAGCTTCACCGGGTCGCCGGGGGAAAGTTGAAAGTCCGCCACGGTTTCGGCGCTGACCAGAACCCCGTCCGGTTGGGCGGCGAGGCGGTCCATCAGTTGTGTCGCGGTGCCGCCATCGAAGTAGCTGTCCTGCAGCAGCGCCGCACCGGTGATGGTGGTGGGATCGACACCGTACAGGTCCTGCAGGTCCGCACCGACGTAGGCGTAGCGGTGCTGGAGCGGTTCGACACCTCGGACGCCGGGAATCCGGCGCAACTGGCCCGCGAGGTCCGGTCCGATGGTGGCGGCGGGAGGTTCGGTGACGGTGACGTCGGCGCCGTTGGTCAACCGGGCGTCGACCTCGGCCTGTTGCCGGTAGGTGCTGTTGAACACCGCGGTCGAGACGGCGAACATCCCGGCCAACGCCACGACAGCGACCGACCGGGCGAGCGCGCGGCGATTGCGGGCGAGCATCGCCGCCACCGTGCTCGACAGCGGGCCCGCCAGCGGCCCCAACAGGGCTGCGACGAAGCGGCGGCCCCCGCCGAGGGTGAGATCGGCCAGGCGCAGTGTCAGCAGAGCTGTCCCGATCCACAGCAGCGCCGGTCCGGCGAAGGTCCAATAACTCACCGACAACGCGGTCACCCCCTCCGGCGCGAGCACCAGGGCGTACCCGGCGCGGCTGGTGACCCGGTAGACGGCGAACGCCGCGGCCAGCGCGAGGAAGTCGACCCCGGCCAGCCGCCACAGCGGGCGCCGGGTGCGGCCGATCGCGGCGCGTGCAGCGATCGCCGTCGAGAACCGCAGATCACGCAGGGCGGGAGTGAGAACGGTGACCGCCGTCAGCACCACACCCGCCGCAGCGGCCGAGAGCAACCAGGACAGGGACACCGGCGACCCCAACACCACGTGGTCGACAACGACTCCGGCCCCGGCGCCGACCACACCGCCGATCAGCCCCACCGCCACCGCCTCGGACGCTGCCACCGCGGTGAGCTGCCCGCCGCCGGCACCGCGGGCTCGCAGCAACCCCAACTCCTGGCGACGACGTGCCGCGCCGCCGGCAGTGATCACCGCGGCAAGGACCGCGGACAACGCGACACCGGGCAGACCCAGGAACAGAAACAGCACCTGCGAATACAGGGCGTCCTGGCGGGCCGCGTCGAGGGTGGCGCCGAGGTTGTCCCCCACCAGTGCGGCACCGGCGAGGGTTGCCTCGAGGTTGCGGGCGGTGCCGGTGTCGGCAGCGTAGGCGGCGGCCGGATCCGGCGGCAGATTCCGGTCCCGGCCGACATGCACCTGCGCACGCACCACCGCCGGATCGCCTCGCTGCCCGGGGGCGAAGAGGGCGTCGAACTCCCCGATAGGCAGCAGCAGCACATTGTCCGGGGGTCCCTGCGGCTGCGCGGAAGCCGGGGCGGCGACGGTCTGGAACAGTGAATCCGCTTGCGGCAGATCCACGACCGCGGCCACCGTCTCGGCGGCGGTGCCGCCGCCCGGCAACCGGACGGTGATCACCGACCCCACCGTCGCCCGCAGATTCGATGCGGTCTGCTGCGCCAGCAGCACCCCGGAGTCGGCTCCGCTGAGGGTGCGGATGGTGCCAGGAAAATGCTGCCGATACCGATCCGGGATACCGACGATGACCGCCGGCCCGGTGCTCACGGCGGCGCCCCCGGCGGCGGAGAGCCCGGCGCTGTCACCGAAGTGGACCGGGTCCGCCACCCGAACCCCCGGATAGGACCGGATCTGATCGAGGACGGTGCCGGGATCGGCGCCGGGCTGCACCTGGATCTGCCAGTCGACGGCAACCGCCTGGGTGGCCCGGTCGGTCATGGTGGCCTTGGACGCGGCAAGGAACCCGCCGAGGGCGGTGAGGAGACTGACCGCGATCGCGATACAGGCGGCGGCGCCGAGGAGTCGGCCGCGGCGGCGGCGCAGCAAGCCCGTCCCCCACATCCCCGCCAGGGCCAGGCTTGTGCTCATGGTGAATCGTCCCGGGTTTGATGCGCACCTTCTTTCTTGGGAAGGTAATCCTTATGCCGAATGTCTATCCAGCCGAGGTGCGAGAGAAGGCCGTGCGCCTGGTCCTCGAGCACCGTGGTGACTACGCCTCGGAATACGAGGCGATCCGCACAATCGCCGAACGGATGTCACTGAAGACGGAGACCGTACGGGTGTGGGTCCGCAAGGCCGAAGCGGCGGGCGATGGC
>NZ_JBFUGT010000012.1:0-93134 GCF_056402775.1 Rhodococcus sp. P3_B8 | reverse complement strand
GCGCTGAGCATCGGGGTGAGGGCGGCCTGCAGGACCGCGGTCAGCTCGGACGCGGCGCGGGTGCGCAGTGCCTCCATGTCGTCGAAGTCCTCTTCGTTGCCCGGGTCGATCACCCACCCCAACGCCTCGCACGCGCCCTGGCCGACGATCCACACCTGAGGTGGCGCGCCCAACGGCTTCAAGGAAGCCCAGCGAACCAGTTTGTCGAGTTTCTCGACCGAATCGACCGGACCGGTCAACTCCCGCCCAGACGGCGTATACGTCCCCGCGGCGGTCACGATCAGAGCATGCTCATCCGCCTCAACACCCACCGGCAGCGACTCCCACACCGGTGCGGGTGGTGTTGTCGTGTCGCTGCCAGCCTCGTCGCCGTCCACCGCTTCGTTGTCCACCTCGGGAGACGGCGACGTCGGGGCATCGTCGGCTTCGGCGACGTCGCACTGCTCGGACGATTCACGGTGTCCGGCAACGGCTGGCCGCGAGCCCGCCTGATCGGCTTCGACGAAGACAGCAGCATCGACGGAGACAGCGTCGTCGACGGGGAGAACGTCGCCGTCGGGGAGAACGTCGCCGTCGGGAAGAACGTCGCCGTCGGGAAGAACGTCATCGTCAGGGATAACGTCATCGTCAGGGATAACGTCATCGGTGGAAGAGGGAGATGTCGTCAGGGTTGTCTCGGGCAGTGCGAACAGGGGTATCTGTTCCCACGGACTGCTCATGACTCCTGCTCGGTGATCCGGCCGTCATGATCTGCCGGCGGGACGCGGTAGCGGTCGAAGAACTCCTGCAGGGCCACGTCCACGACGTTGGTCACCGTGGATTGGCGATCGTTCACCAGCCAGTTCAACCGGGCCTCCGTCGAGGCCAGGACCCGGGTATTGAGCGGAACCTTCGCCGGGCCCTTCCGCGGTTCCAGCTTCGCCGTCAATTCCGCACTCGGCGTTCCCGCACCACCGACCTCTCCCGCACCGGACGCGCGTTTCCCCGAGCCCGCGGCGCCTCGTCGCGCCCCGGTCGGGCGGCGGCGGGCGCCGCCCTCGGAAGTTCCTACCTTCGCCATCCCCACCCACTCGTGTTCGGTGTGCCGCCCGTATTAGTGCGCGGACATCACCCTACCCATCACGTACCTTCATGCCGGTATTTTCGTTGGCATGTTTGCGCGCAGAGTTGCGCCCAGACTGTGACGGGGTGTTACCTCCCGCCGAGGGCATCGACGGACGCTGGTGGCGACGTCGCCGGAGACACCGCCCGGGCACGTCAGCGCAGGAAACCATCATGATGCGACCACCGCGGAGTCGTCGTTCCACCAGCGTGATCGGCGCCCCGGGGGGTGATGAACAGGTGGTGCCGGGCGCCGTCATGGGTGAGCGACATCGCCACACCCACGGTGTGTCCCTCGGCGAATCGTGCGAGCAACTCCCGAGTGGCCTCGAACCGGGTCTGGCTGACGCCGTAGGTGACACCACCCAAAAATGAGGCTGGGCACCCTACCTCCTTTGCTGACGGTGCATCGTTGCCGAAAGTCTCGCTGACAACCCCTCGTCCATAGGGCGGACACACCGTCGCGCCGACGGAGACATCTGGAGGCGGGGTCACCAGCGGTGGACGACACTCGGGTTCGGCTCGTCACTGCCCGAATCGCGACCGGAGTCGCCGGCGTGATCAGCAGGCGCACCGTCGAGTTCTGGCTGACGAAACCGACGAATCCACCATTGCCGTTGTCTGCGAAGATGCCCCGGATGTCGTCCTCGAGGCCGTGGGCGGCGGCCGCATCGGCGAGCGGGTAACGGACCCCGTCGTAGATCGCTTCGTAACTCATCATCCTTCTCCCGCCGGTCTCGTCTCGTGGTGCCCATAGCGTACGAGCGCCGGGCCGCCGGTCGGGGCCGACGCCGACACGTTGTCCGCAACCGAGAATCGACCGGATCGCTGCACCCCAGGCGACCGCGGTCAACCCGCCCCCGCGCCACCGTCGACCTCGCCGGGAAGCGCCGGACCGACGGCGCCTCCCCCTTTAGCTTCTTTTAGCGTTGCCAGGGACCGGCACCACACGCAAGGCGAGCCGGTTACCGTCTGTCGGTATGGGGACCACCTTCCACGGGCCGAGTCCGTGGCCGCACATCACCCGCTCCATCCGCACCCGAGGCGCCCGGTACGCCGCGATCGGCTACCTCGGACAGGACGCACCCGAGCTGCTCCCGCTGCGCGCCGGGGACGTCCTGGTCGTCAACGCCTCCAAGGCCGCTATCCGGGCGCACGCCACCTCCCCCGCCGCCCTCGCGCACTACCTGAACAGGGGGGTGCGGGTGCTGTCCTCGCCCACCCTGCATGCCAAGGTGATCGTCACCAACACCCGGGCGGTGATCGGGTCGGCGAACGCGTCGGAAAACTCCACCCTGGCCGATGATGCGGTGGTCATCACCGACGACCCCGAGATCATCGCCTCCGTGCGGAAGTTCATCGACAACCTGGACGAGATCACCGAGGTCGATCAGGTGTTCCTCGACGACGCGATCCTGGAGTGGGAGATCGGCCGCGCGGTCCCACTGCCCGGGGTCACCGGCAGGGTTCGCACCGAGACCGATTTCCTGCCGACGCCTGTGACCCGGATGTTCGTCAAACACGCCGTCGACTACGAACCCACCCGCACCGAACAACAGGTCCTCGACGAGCAGCGGGGCCGCCATCACAGCCGCGGCGGCCCGGCGGCGAAGTACCAGCTCGAATCGCTTCGCCTCGACAAGCCCAGCGGGGTGAAGCGGGGCGACGTGATCATCTTCGTCTCCGCCGATGACGAGTGGATTTACGCGCCGGCGGTCGTGGTGTCCGACCCCATGAAGATCCCACGGTCCGGTGGAGCGGTTCTGTACTTCCTGCGCCTGCGCACCGACCTGTCACCGCTCCCCCTCCCAGGCGCCGAGAAGGCGCTGACCGATCTCGGGCACCCCGGGTCACGGCTGCGGACCGACCACTACGTCCGCTCCCCTGGCCTTAGGTCCGCGTTGTTGGGGTTGTGGGACCTGTGATCCCTCAGCGAGCCTCTGGCAGTGTGAGAGTCAGCTGCCTTGGTGGATCCACCCAGAGCTCGCGTTGGTTTGCCGCGACCACTGGCAGGCGGGGCTGCCCTACCGTCGGAACCGCGCCGTCGGAGGTCTCGCAGAGCAGCAGCACGTGGCTCAACAAACTCATTCGACATGTCAGCTCCAGACACTTCCCGCTCATCGGTGCGGACTACCGATCACCGCTCCTCGCTCGCCCCTCGCTGGGCGGCGGACCTGGTGACAACACCGAGAACAATGTTGCACAGCAGCACCAGACCCACTGCAACGCCGACGGTCGCAGCCCACGGCACGCCGAGCGGAGTTGTCAACGTTGCGGACCCGGCTGCGACGATCGCGGGCGCCCCGCATCCGATCGCGATGCGGGGTCGCGGGGCGGTGCCCCGACGGGCTGCGGTGCACCCCCGCGGCCGTGAGGACAGCGAGGACAGCCGCCAGGACGATTATCCCGAACAGGTACCTATCGGCATGGGACCCCGGTGATATCGGCGTAGGTCATCTCATTCCCTTCTCGTGCTGTCGGCATGGCCCCCGTAACCAGACCCCGCGCTCGCGTGGCGGCGGGTGCGCTCAGTGCAGTACGCGGGCAGCGAAGTCCAGCGATTCGGGCATCGAGGCGGTGAGGGTGTGGGCATGGTCCGTTCCGGAAAGCTGCTGATACTCGACGTAGACACCGCCGGAACGCATTTCGGCGAGTTGTGCCCAGGTCAGCGGGATTGGAACCTTTGTGTCGGTGAGGCTGTGCACGACCCGGATAGGTCGGTCGAATCCGCTGGTGGGGACATGCTGCATCTGGTCGAGCACACCGCGTAGATGCGGGGAGTCGAGTGGGGTGGTGAACAGCTCCGCGACGGTGACCGGGTGGGTGCGCAGATATTCGTTCAGGTCGTTGCTGCAGGTTCCCTTGGCCTTTTCCATCAGCCCGATTCCAGTGGGGGTCAGATGTTGGCGGATGTCGAGTTCCGGGCGGCCGTCGTCGAGTCCGGCGAGGGTGTAGAGCACGTAGTGGGCGATCCCGGCGACCGGCACGGAAGGGAAGTTCGGTCCGGCCAGCGGGAAGAGCTGGTCGAGGTGGGTGGGGGCGGCGACGACGATTGCGCCGCGGAAGTCTAGTTCGGGTGTGCGGGTGGTGGCCTGGTGGGCGGCGAAGTAGCTGGCGTGACCGCCTTGCGACAGGCCGGTGACGATCCACCGGTCGCCGAGTTGGTCGCCGTAGAGTTGGTGGGCGGCGCGGACGATGTCAACGGCGTTGGCGCCGGCTGCGGGTCCGTCGGTGTACGCGTTGACTCCGTCGGTGCCGATCCCGGCGTAGTCGGTGGCCGCGACCGCATATCCGGCGGCGAGCCACTGTTCGATGAATTCCCGTTCGACGTCACTGGATCCGGTGACCGACGGTGCACACTCGTCGTCGATTCCGACATTGCCATGCGCGTAGGACACGACGGGCCATCCACCGGCAGGTGGTGCGCCCTGCGGCAGGAACACCGATCCGGTGGACTCACCGGCTTCGGTCGCGATACGCAAGGTGGAATAGCGGATGACAGCGCTGGTATCCGCGGCACCGACTGGGAGAACCGCAGCGGTGACAGGCTGCTCGGCGAGCAACGCGCCCGCCGGGTGCATGTCGTCAGGCAGGGCGGCGGCGGGTGCGGCAGTGAGAACTATCCCGCCTATGCACACGGCGACAGCCAGTACGGACCGTTGCCTCAGACGTGTGCCTCTTGGCGAGCCCGCGAACATTGACATCGACGATCCCCTCCGATGAACTCCGTGCCCGTTCCCCGACGAACACGATGCGGATCGTACCGATCGATCAGATGTCCACACCCACCAGTCCGGCACACGATGAGACGACGAGTGCTGGATTGTCTCCACTCCTCATGCCATCCAGTCTCGACGCAGCACCGCGAGAAAGCTGCTCGAAGGTGTGTGGTCACTCATGACTCGCCCCGGTCGAGAATGTCGAGTTGGACGCGGTTGCGGTGGCTGATTCCCCACCGGCCGGCTTCGAGGTCGTGAAGGAGGTCACAGCACCGCTCATCGGTGCTCACGTCGCAGCTCTGCCCGATCACGTTGACCGGGCCGCGGATTCCGTTCCGCCAGTCGATGACCGTGTAGACGAAGTCACCTGTGGTGGCGAAGTCGCGTTGGCGGGTGCAGAGGACGAAATGCTCCGAGATTGCGCGTACGGTGTAGGGGCGGCGGGGTTCGATGCCGAAGCGGATCCGGCCACCGGGGGCGAGTGGGATCGGGGTGGTGGGTGATCCCTTGGCGTTCATCAGTGTCACCGTGCACCCCCGGCTGCGAACCGGCCTTCGGAGAGTGCCGTCCGCTGATTGTTGGCGAGCGTGTCGCGGTCGATGGCGCCGCGGCCCAGTCCTTCTGGCCGGAGCCCGACGTGGAAGCCGTCACTGTCCTGGTCTTGGTGTGGGCAGGGGTAGATCGACAGGCCCTGTCGCTTTTCGTGATGGGTTCGGGCGGCGCGGGCATCCTTGCGTGTGAAGTAGGTGCGTTTGTCGCAGTGCGGGCAGGTCACCCAGCAGGAGGTGGGGCGGTGTACTCGAGCGGCCAATTTTCCGGTGCTCCTATTCGACTTCGGACGCGGTCGGATCGTCAGACGGCGCGGGTGATCTGCAGGTTCAGCCAATCCGAGACCCACTGGATGGCGTTGCGGCCGGCGTTGTCGACGACGAGGTTCTGGTAGCTCTGGTGTGCACCGGAGGCGAAGAAGCTGGCCGCGTTCAGGCCCTCGCCGACTACCGCGGCGAGATCCTCGGCCCCCTGCGACTGCGCCATCGTCGACACCGACCCGGCGAGTCCTGCGAGGTCGAGGGTCTGCGCCTGCGTGGTGATCGCGTTCCCCATGGGATTGGCCTGTTTGCCGAGCAGCGCGGGGTCGGTCTTGCTGGCTTTGCCGGTGAGCATGTTCGCGGCCACCGAGGCGAGGTCGAGGCCGAGTGGGAGCAACGCTGCCGTCTGCGCGGCAGCACCGACCGGGTCGGGTAATACCCCGGGCGGGGGAAAGAGCTTGTCCGCGGCGGCCCACGCAATTTCCTGGGCTTGACCGGCGATGGTGGCCAGCTTGATCACGTCGACGTTGCCGAGGATGCTGGTGACCAGCGCCGCGATCTGGGTGTATCCGGACGGGTCCGGGATGATCGCGAGGATCTGGGAGACCCACTTCAAGTCGACACCGGCGACCATCTTCACCAGCGGCTCGAACTGCACGTTCAGCTCTCGGGCGGCATCGCGGGCGGCGCGGACATCGCCGGCGGCGATCCTCTGCGGGAGCACGATCAGGTTGTGCAGGATCGCTGGTATATCGAGGGCAGTGACGCCGGTGACGACGTTCAGGGCCTGGTCGACGACGACCTTCGGTTTGAGGACCGACAGCACGCTCGACGCGGAGGAGAGGGCATCTGCCGGCGTGGCGGCGACGGGTGCGATTTGGCTACCAAGTGATGCGGCGGTGCCCGCGAGTTGAGAGATTTCGGCAGCGGTGGCCGGCAGTGTGGTGTCGCCGTTATTAGAGAGTTTGGCTGCGGTGTTCGCGATCGTGGCCACCGAGTCGAGTGCACCGGCCAGGTCCGCGTGGCTGGCTGCGGTGAGGACTTGTGCGGCCGCGTTTTCCGGTGTGCCCACTGGGGCTGCGGCCAGCCGCGCGGTGGCGGCGGTGTTCGCGGCCCCGGACTGCAGCAGGTCGACCAGTGGGCTGAGCGTCTTGGACAGCGAGGTCGCAGTGTCGGCGATCTGGTTCACATCGATCGAGCCGCCGGTGTCGGTGCCGCGCAGTTGCCTTCCGAGCGCGTCGACACTCGGTCCGAGACCGGGCAGGTCGGCGTCGGTGAAATCCGAGGTCAGCGCGGTCGCGACCGCCGCGTTACCACCACCCGCGCCGGCACCGGTGTTGCCGGGGGTCTTCGACAGGATCGACCCGAGCGATCCGAGGAACGGGTTGGCGCCCTTGCGGATCGAGCAGTACAGGTCGTTCGGATCGCAGATCGAGGCGACCCGCCCCGACAGCTTGCCCATGCCCTCCGACCGGGGACCGGCGATCCCCTCCCCCGACGTCGTCGGCCCGACCGGTGCGGCGCCCTTCGTACCGGCACCGGGATCGGCGATCAGCGCCACACCGAGGACCTGGTCCGCATCGACCGGACCCTGATCGTTTCCGATCGCCGACGCGAGATCGCCTGCAGCGTCAGCACCCTGGGAGTATCCGGTGATCGTGATCTTCGCGCCCCGGCATTTGTCGGCGTAGGACGTCAACACGGCGGTGGCCTTGCTGACCGCGTCGGTCTTGCTGTCGGCGTAGGTGTGGCCGTTGTCGAATGCGCGCGCCATGTACGGCAGCGTGTATATCTGCGCGCGGGCACCGTTCTGTGCCTCGATTGCCGCCGCGACCGGGGCCAGCATGCCCACCGGCTGGGCCGGGTCGGCGTTCTCGTTGGTCTCCCACGTGCCGGGGATAAACAAGTTGAATGTCGACGCACAGTTCGCAGGGTTGGCATGGGCGATCACTGGCCCGGTGAGCAGCGCAGCCCCGCACAGCATAGTGGTGGTGGTGACCGCCGCGAGCCCACGTCTCGCTAACCATGCCATGTGCGGACTCCTATCGCGCTGCAGCCTGTGCCTTCCGGCTGTCAGTCTCGGTCGCAGTCCGTCTACCAGCAACGACCCCCGCACGCGGCCGGGCGTGTCGGTGGAGCGCCGACGTTCTGACGTACGGCGGTTGGGCGCCCACATCCAACAAGTGGAAGTCGACGAAACCTCAGGCGCCCGGCCGTCGTGGTCGACGCCGGCCCAGAGATCGGCTGATCTACCGCTGTGCTCGGTCGAAGCCATTGCGGGGTAGTCGAGGTGGTGGTGTGCGGCCCCCGGCACCGCAACGACATGGGCACTGGTGTCGTTAGGAGGCTGCCAAGTTCGTCGGCCCTCGTCCTGAACATTGTGTCGGAGTTCGCGAACTGGAACGCGGTAGTCATGCCTGACCTCGGACCGTTGTGCACGGCCACATCACCTTTGACTCTGCCCGCGGCCTTCTCCCCGCTACCGTCCGGCCGAAGGGCTGTCCGCTTCGAGGACTCCTACGCGGGCCTGGTCGAGTTTCTGGCTGGCCGGCCCGTGCAGATGCTGGGTTTTCGCGAGCCCGCTAACAGTTGAGCGGGAAGCGGCCGATCCGCGCGGCGACGGCATCGACACCACCCTGACGGGCCGTATGCAGCGCGGCGTTGCGTCCACTCGGCAACGTCGGCATGCAAGCTGCTGCCCTGTTGCACCCTCCGGCGAAACATGCGGTCAGACAGGGGCTTGCGTGCAAGCTGACCTCCTCCCCCGCCGGCAACGGCCTCCCACACGCTGAGACGTTGCCTGCGCCGCACCGCAACGCCGGTGCCCGTCGGCAACGAGATCAGGCATTGCGGCGTCGGCCTCGTCACCGACGTTGCGTTGCACTCTCGGGCCTTTCGTACGACCTCAGCCGACCGGTCTGCAACAACGGCATACGTTAGGCAAAAGTTCCTGGACGTGATGCGGATCGCTGTTCACCGGTGCCGACGGAATTCCTCTGTCACCTATTGATCGGCCTTCTCGCACTCAGGCTGCAGCGCAGGAACTGGTCCTCACCGCACTTACCAGAGGCACGTCATCACCGTGACCCCACCAAGGTGTACTGGTGGTCAAGCGTTGCCGCATTGCGTTCCTCGGCAATGTCCTCATGCTCGGGCAACGGAGGCCTCCGGAAACCGGCCTTCACGGCGCGTTGCGCGACCTTGTCGAAGCGGCGCATTGCCGTGCTCGCGGCCTTGGCTTTGGTGAGCGTGGCGATCTCGGCGTAGCTGCGCTGCTCAGTTATCCGCAGCCGGGCCGTCTCCTTGACTACCGGTTCGAAATCGGCGCAGGTATCGATGAAGGCGAGGAGGTTGTCGATGGTCTGGGCCTTATCCGGCATTACGAACCGCTCCTGCGAACCCTTCGGCGGATTGCCGATTTCTGGCGCGTGGGCATTGCCACTGTCCGTTGCATTGCGTGCAAGGTGCTCCTCGTGTTCCTTGGCGTGGGCTCTAACATCGGTGAGTTCACCAGGCTTCGCAGTGGTCGGTTGTGGGGCGTCCGCAACAGCAAGACGACCCTCCGGTTCCGGAGCGGTGGTCTCCGTACGGTCGTCGAGAACGGATGAATCGGATGCCGACGCGGCGAAGACGATGGGTGCAACGGTCGGGTCGACGGACGGCGCAATGCGTCCGGCGTTGCGATCGACCGACGACACCGGCCCTGGGGCCGGCATTCGGTAGTCGGTCGCGGTGTCCTCGTCGGACCGCTGCTGTTTACGGTGTCGGGCGTCACGCACGACCGCGGTGCACTCGGTGTGGGCGGTGCCGATGGCCTTGATGAGGATGCCGACACCGTGGGTGAAGGCCAACACCAGCAACGGCGGAATGATTGCAATGAGCGAGGCGCCGGTCGGCGACAGCGGGGCGTAACCGAGGTCGATGCCGGCTGCAATGGTGGTCGCGGCGGCTTGCCCGGAGCGGTGTGCGTGGTAGGCGTTGCCGAAGACGCTGATGAAGACCACGACTACGGCGAGCCCGAGGAAGAACCGTTTTCCCGTTGCGCTGCCGCCGATTTTACTCAATGCAACGACCGCGATCGTTGCGCCGAGGATTGCGCCGTCGACGATGGCCGGGAAGATCCAGGTGAGGTATTGCGGGATGCCCGCCTGCAACGCCAGGTCACGTTGCACGGCGAAGGACAGTACAAAGGCGCCTGTGGTGATGCCGATCGCAATGGCGATCGCAACGATGAGGGCCGCTATCAGGGCGTGCAGTTGCATTCGTGCTGCTCGGATATTGAGGTCGGTCATGGTCGGGGTCTCCTTCCACGGGGTCCCACTCGACGGCTCCCCACTGGTTGCTGCCGGTGGGGTTTCCTGTGTGGCATTGCGGACGGTCGTTGCGGTGTTGCGGAGGGTGTTTGCGGTGTTGCACTGTCCACCGGGGCACCACTTCACACGCGGCAATGCGTGTTATCGCAGCTGGCAGTGCTGGCCCATTTACCAGCAACGGCCCGTCCGAGGTCGGGTGCGTCGGAGGCGGGGCGACGACGTTCTGGCGCACGGTGGCCCGCCGCTCGTCAGCGCTGCGCCGAGCACATCGTGTGCGGAACTCCCGCGCCCACGGCGCAATTGCGGCTGTGCTGATGATGCGCGTGGTCTGCACGGAATACGTCCTCGTTCGCTCGGGTCCGTTAGCACTCCGCCTCGGAGCTAGGGACTCAGGTGAAGACATCGACGTACCAGCGCCCGTCGATCTTGTGGGTGGTGACGGTCTGGGTGCCGCGTTTGACTGGCTGGGCGGGCTGCATCACGGACAGATCGACCAGGTAGACCCCGTCGGACAGCTCGACGGTGCGGAGGCAATAGTTGGTGCCGATCGGGACCGCGTCGATGACCTTCTGCAGTTCCGGTCCAGGGAGCACTGATGAGCTCGGTGTTGCGAGTGCTCGGGCGGCTTCACCGTTGCGCAAGCTGTAGTACGCAAAATTGAACGCTGCGATCACGCCCGCCCCGCTCTTCTGGTCACCGCGGTCGGCCCGGCACTCCCCGTCCGACGCGGATGTCTGTTCGACCTGTTCGGGTTCGGGCAGGTTGAGGATGGGCAGCCCGTTCTCCTCAGCCTCTGCGGTGGCGCTGATTGTGGCCGCGGTAGACGCGGTTTCACTGTCTCCGCTGCGCAGCTGGCTGACGGCTACCCCGGCGGCCACGGCGACGGCGACCGCTGCGACGGCGGCCACCGTTCTCTTTCCCGCCCCGCGGCCGCCGTGGGGGGACGGTAGAGGCGACCGGGGTGGGGGCGGTGGTGTGGCCGGGTCACCGCGCGCCGTGGTGCGGGCGCCCGGCGGGTGGTCGGCGGTGGGTGTGGTGCCGAGAAGGTCGATCACGGCGGGATGCCGCGGCGTCGATCGGCCGAGGGTCGGTTTCTTCATGGTGTTCACCCGCCTTCGTGGTGTCAGTTCGCGGCCGGAATGCCGCCGCCGATGGCGCCCGACAACAGTTTTCCGGCCAGGCCGGGCGTGGCGTCGGTGAAGAACGTGTTCAGGGTGGTGTCGACCTGCTCGATGATCTGCTCGCCGCCGGGCTGGGCAGCGACGAAATCGCGGGCCTGCTGGTCGATCGCGGGCGCAGCTTCGACCGTGTCCTGTACGGCGTCGGCGGCCGCCTGCCCCATGGGGCCGGAGTTCTCCCAGTCGGTGAGCACGGTCTCGGTCTGGGCGGTCACGGCTTCGGAGTCGATGTCCGGGACCTCGATCTCGCGCGGTTCTCCCTTGTCGCCGGCAGCGATCGGGGTCACCGCTGCGACGGCGGCCGCGCCGCCGACGACCGCTCCGGCCGCAGCGACGGGGATACCCACCGCGGCACCGAGGCCGGCACCCGCGGCGGTGCCGACGATCCCGGCGGGTACCCACCCGAGTCCGGGAAGGAAGACGTTGCCTGCGGTCATTCCGGTGAGGCCTCCGATGGTGCCACCGACCAGTGCGCCCGCGGTGGCTGCCGCCCCGCCTGCGGTGACTGCGCCGAGCGCTGCCCCGGCGGCACCGGCACCGACCTGTGCGGCGGCGATTCGGTCGGCCCGAGACGTTTCCACACCGATCGAGCGCCAACCTGTCGAAACCCCGGCCTGGACCACGGAGAGGGTGTTGTTGGTGCGGTCCCGGTCGCCGTCGCTGATCCAGTTCGGCTGTTTGAGATGGATTTCGCCGATGCGCAGGGTGTCGCGTGGGGCGATGAACGGGGCGGTCGGTTCCACCGGCGTGGGCAGGTGCAGCTGGTCGAGCTGCACCGGCTCGATCGAGTAGTTCTCCGGCTCGACATAGGCATTGGTTTCGTAGTCGTAGTTCGGGAGCGGCTGGTACTCGATGTTCTGGTACTCGGCGGGCGGCTCGACCCAGTACACCGGTTCCGTGGGGGTTTCGGGCACGGAGGCGGTCTCGGGTGCTGGTGTGGGGGCGGTGGTTGCGCTGGGGGTGTCCGCGCCGGTGACACCTTCCTGGGTGCTGTCGCCGGTGACGCCGTCCTGGATCGGGTC
This sequence comes from Rhodococcus sp. P3_B8, assembly GCF_056402775.1. Classification (NCBI taxonomy): domain Bacteria; kingdom Bacillati; phylum Actinomycetota; class Actinomycetes; order Mycobacteriales; family Nocardiaceae; genus Rhodococcus; species Rhodococcus sp. P3_B8. The sequence continues at coordinate 80,992 of NZ_JBFUGT010000012.1, read as the reverse complement.
GGCGAACGCGGGCGGGCACAGGGCGATTCCGGAGGCCAGGGCGGCGGTGATGACTGCCAGCGCGGTGGCGGCCTGTGTGGCGCTCTGTCGGCGGTGCGGGCCTCGGGCGCGGCGGGCGGCGCGGTTGCTGCCGGTGGCGTTGCTCATTGTGTGCCTTTCGTGAGGTGGCCAGAAGGGGTGGTCAGATGCGAATTGAAGGTGGATGTGCCCGTCGAGGGTGGCGTGAGATCTGTTCGGTCGGTGGGTGATGGCTGAGAGTCAGGGGCCGGTGATTGTCTTGACGACTTCTTCGGCTAGTCGGGTCAGCGCTGCTCGGGTGTGGGGTTGGAGCCGGGAGAGCGCAAGGCGTTCTCCGGAGGCGAACAGCGGCTCGAACGGCATGCGCGCCACGAGCGGTACTCCCAGGTCCCGGAGGGCTTCGACGGTGTCCTGTTCGACCATCGGGGCGTCCCCGGGGCCGGCGGTGATGACAACGATCGTGCGCTGGAGAACATCGGTGGTGGTCGACGCCAATTCCGTAATCATTTCTTCTGCGGCGTCGGCGGCGTCCCAGCGCAAGGGAACGGGGACGACGACGACGTCCGCTGTCGCCACTGCCCACTTCCAGGTTCCCGCGAGGGGGTTGTTGCCGGTGTCGGCGACGAGGATGTCGCGGTGCTGGGCCACGATCGCGGCCAGATGCGCCGCATGGTCTTCGTTCAGAACGGACGTCGCGTCGCCGCGGCGTCCCGCGATGATGTCCTCACCCGACGGTTGACGGGTCAGGTGCTGCGAGAGCGCCGAGGGTCGTATGGCGACATCAGGGTTGGGATGTGATGCCAGTAGGGCGGGGATGTCGTTGCCCGGTGACGGGCGGACGGCGACCCGGTTGGCGAGACTGCCGCCGACCTCACCGAGATCCGCGCACACCACGGTGCTGCCGCCGCGCAGGTTCGCCAAGGTCTGGGTGAGAGCCACGGCGAACGGTGTCTTGCCGACTCCGCCTTTCGGGTTGGCGACGGTGATCACCGAGAAATCGGGCAGCGCCCGGGTGATCACCGACTCGGCGGCCCGCAGCCGCATCTCCGGTGACTGTGCTTTCGGGGCGAGACTCAACCCGAGCATGGCGTTGAGTCGACCTCGCACCCCCAGGCGGGCAGGTTCACCGGTCCCGGGAGCGATCTCGGGGGCGGCCAGTCCCGATACCGGCCGCCGCGGCCGGGCGGGGGGTGTGCGGTCGTGTCCGCCTTCGCGCTCGGCGGATAAGGCTGTCCGCGCGGGTGTCGGATCGGTCGCCGGCCGCCGCACGGGAACCGTGGGCTCACTGCCCTCGTCCTGGATCCGGACGACGGGAGTGCCGCCCGCTGGGCGGCGCTGGGGCCGTTCCCCGGTGCGCGACACGGATTCCTGCGGCGGTGCCTGCTCCTGGGCGGGGCGGATGGTCTGGTCGGGGTCGACCTCGAGCCGCATCGGCGCGGTGTCGTCGCCGCCGCTGACCGCGACGGTGATCGTCTGGCCGCTGCTTCGTGCTTCGGCGTGGGCCTGCGCGAACACGGCGGTCATCAGGTCTTGCTCGGTGTCGCCTCGCAGGTCGAGCGTCGCGGCCTGCGACGGCACATACGCCGTGGCGTGGCGTCCTCCGTCGTCGATGTCGACGGTCATCTGCGGGGCGGACATCACAGATTCCCGGCGCCCGAGGTGGTGCCGTCGAGCTGGGCGAGCATTTCGGTGATCAGCTCGTCGAGGCTGGTGAGCTGATCGAGTGCCTCGGTCTTGACCTCGCCGTCGGGGAGCGCCCCGACCAGGTCGCGCCGATGACCGATCGCGGTGAGGAGCTCGTCGAGACGGCTGCGGGAGACGGTCTTGCTTTCGGTGTCCAGGGCGGAGAGCCACCCGGGTGTGGAGGCCCGCAGCGCTTCTCGGTACGCGCGAACGACGGGGTCGGAGTTGCCCTTGTTGACGAATGGGCGGTGCATGGCCTCGATGTCCTCGGGTTCGAGGATTACTGCTCGTTCGATCTGCCGGACTGCCATCGTGGCCTCTCTCTCGTGTTTTCAGTGGTGGAGTGGATAGAGCCGGGACATCAGGGGTCAGGCGGCGGCAGCGAGGTCGACCGCGGCGAGGAAGACGGTGTCGAGTCCGCTGTATTCGAGGATCAGGACCTCGGGCCGGCGGCCGGTGGATTCCACTGACACCTCCACCCGCACCAGCCCCTCCTCGGTGACCGTGCCGTCGCTGTCGCGGGCGATCTTGCGGATGGTCTCGACGGTCAGGACGGTGCCGGTGCGGTCCGGTTCGTCGTCGAGGCCGAGGACGATGTTCATGCCTTCCTCGAGGGCACCAGCCGGGATCGCATCGGAGATGTGGTCGATCAGGGATCTCACCGACGACCCGGAGACTGCGACGGGCTCGCGGACGTCATCGGCCATCGTGGTGATCAGGTGCTGTTCGTCGGCGATGAACTGTGCCAGCTCGGCCGAGAAGCAGTACACCGGGGTATCCCTTGTCGGGCGCAGGCTGTCGACGGCGTGTGCTTCCTCGGCGGACAGGTCGCTGCGGGCGGCGAGGTGGTCGTCGATGGTGGGGGTGAACCACACCTGTGCGAGGGCGGGGTCACCGGAGGGGTCACTGACCGTGGCGCGGCCGCGGATCTTGGCGTCGATGTCGCGGCCGACAGTGGTCTCACCCCACATCATGTAGGCGCCGTCACTGCTCAACCGTGCAAGCGCTGCTCGGGTCTGGAAGTTGTCGCGGACACTGCCGGAATCCCGCCCGAACAGGTGCGCATCGGGGCGTTGAACTCCCACGGCGAGGCGGATACCTGCCGAGCGGGCCAATGCGACGAGTTCGCCGATTCGCCCGAGTGGGTTGCAGCGTTTGATGACTTCCTTCTCCTCGTCGGTGCCGGACTTGGCCAGCTGTGTCCATGCCGCGGAGAGGATGAAGAACTCGTCGAGCACCGCCACCAGGAGCGGCATGTTGCGCGCCTTCAGGCGCTGGGTCTGCATGTACTTGGTCCGCGCGTGCATTTCGCGCCACAGCGCGTAGATGAACTCGGCGGCCCGCAAGGGCTCGAAAACAATCGCGGGGACCCCTGGGTAGCCGAGGAATTGGTGCAGTTCGATGCGTTTGGGGTCGACACCGATCACCGGGACTCCGCGGAGTGTGAGTTCGGTGATCACGGTGGTCAGCAGAACCGTCTTGCCGCCGCCGGTCGGTCCGACGACCAGCATGTGCGGTGCCGACGAATCGTCGGAGATGTTCCAGTAGGCGTCGACGACGCCGGCATCGGTTTCGCAGGACGCGTACGGGACATGCAGGCGTTGCCCGGGCACGCTGGGGTCGCTTCCCGGCCAGGGCATCTGCTGGCGTCGCGCGATTCCACGTTCGTCGAGCTGTGGAACAGGAAGGTCGGCGGCCGGGATTTTCAGCGAATGCATCACCATTGTCGCGAGCGGCTTTCGGAGCGAGAGGGTGATGATGGGCTTCTCCGGGGCCCAGTCCACTCGCCACAGCTGCCCTGATTCGTGGGTGCCGAGGGCCGCGAGCAGAGCCTCGGTGAGCTTGTGCCGGTTGGCTTCCATGCCGGTGGCCAGCGTGGGCTTGTAGTGGATGCGGTAGGAGGCTTCGGTTCCGTCGTAGGGGTAGGAGTCGACCGACACCGTCACGTCCTGCAGGGCCTTGCCGTCGGAGAACAGCTCGGCGAGCATGCGGTGACGTGCGCTGCGGGTGTCCGGGAGCACCGGTCGGCGGGTGATCGTGATGGTGCTCTTGTCGGCCCGGAAGCCGGTGACGTACTTCCACTCGGTGACTGTGGGTCCGAGGAATCGGCTCATTGCTCCGCCTTCGGCGTCGAGGGTGTCAGGCTGTCGGGTCCCGGTTCGCCCGCCGGGACGCTGTGGATCTGCGCCTTCGTCTTCCGCGGCAGAAATCGCAGGGGTCGGGTGGGTGCGAGGGTCGGTAACGCGGCGCGCACGCGGTGCCATAGCGGCGATCCGACGATCAACGCATTGACTGCCGAATTCAGACGCTCCTGTCGGTTCGCATCGACAACCGCTCCCTGCGGCAGGCGAATTGCCGCCCACGCGGTGCTGTGCCACCCGGTACGCACACTGAGCCTGATCCGCACGGGGATGTGGCCGGTGGTCTGTCGCACCACCGCGGACAGGATTCGCCGCTGCCGGTGCCGCAGAAACCGAATCAGGTCCCCGGCACCGACGAGGGCAACGGTGACGACGAGCCTGGTCCGAAAGTCGATGAGCCAGTGGGCCCAGAGCGGCGAACGCGGCCACAGCTCGGTGACCTGAGCGGACTCCAGCAGGGTCGGCGCCCACCACACGGCGATGGCGACAGCCAGGGCGGCAAGAACCCACGGGGTGAACCGCGCTGCCTCTTCCTCCCCCGACTGCTCGGACCGCCTGCGTCCGCCGGCGGCCGACGAGGTACCGGAAGGACCGAACACATCCCGGAAGAACTCGCCCACAGGGTCATTCGACGGCATCGCGGAAACCCTTTCTCGGTCAGACATCTGCGTGATGCTGATGCGCACACAGTGAATCCGCTCGCCGGAGGATTCACCAAGGACCCCCGCACGCGCTCGGGCGTGTCGCCCCGCCCGCAGCCCCTGCGAGTGCGTCCCAGGCCGCCGTGAGGCGAACTCCTCCGGTATCTCCAAAACCTCTCTGCCAAGTGGTGTTTGAACCACTGTTCACTGAAACCGGTCCGGGGCGCTATTCTCAACTTCGCCTCCCCCCGTAGGGGGGAGGCGTCTCCCGAAGGGAGTGGGGGCGCAGGCATCACCGATCCCCCAATCGTCGACACGTGCCCCAGATGGGGCCAATCACGTTCTTCGCGAGGGTTGTCCGAAGAGAGCGTGCCCGGAGGGCAGCACCCGCCCCCGCAGCGACCGGCCCCCACCCTGAGCAGACCCCGCAGCGACCGGTCCCCACCTCAGTGCCCCGCCGCGATACGACCCGACCTCGTGGACCCACCGCCAACCGGCCCTCCTCAGTGGACCCCGCAGCGACACGCCCGAGCGCGTGCGGGGGTCTTCGTGTGCCGAAGCCGCCCTGTGCCAATGTTCTGACGTCACCGTTCGGTGTTGCCCGCGAATCTTTTGGGAGAGAGCATGCTTCATGAGTCTTTCGAGGCTGCGTCGCAGCTGACGTTCCTGGCACAGGAGGGGATCGAGACCAGCGGGGTGGGAGATTTCCTCCGCGAGCAGGTAGTCCCTCCGATCCTCGGCGTCGGAGCGATTGTGCTTCTGGCGAAGGCGATTCGCTCGTCCTGGTCTGCCGTCATCACCATCGCCAGCCTGTCCCTGATCGCGTTGGGCTGGTTCGGGTTGTCGGCGAACCCCGACGCGGCGATGAATGTCGGCACCGGACTCATCCGGCTGATCGTCCCCGGCGTGTGACCGGTAGCGGACACAACCCCATTCGGACTCACCCTTTTCGAGAGGACCTCATCCCATGTCTGCCATGACGATCATCTTCGGCGTGGTCATCGCCGCCGCCATCGTGTTCGCGATCGGTCGCGCCATCAGAGAGCGTCGGTGAGGGGCGTGCGGTGATCGAGACCGATGACGACCTGTACCGGGTGGATCAGCACTGGCTAGGTCCTCCAGGACGGGCGTTCCCGAGACCAGTCAAATGGCAGGCAGTGGGTATCGGTGCGGTGTTGCTGGCGCTGTCGTACATCCTCGTCATCGGGGTGCTGTCGGTGCCGTGGAGCGGTTGGAGCGTCACCGTGATGCTGGGGTTGACCTATCTCGGGACGAAACGGATCGTCGACGGGCTCGGTCACGAACGCACCATCCGGTCGCTGGCCCGGTCCGCGATCAACGACCTCACCTCCCCACGATCCGCGGCCGGCCGCAACAAGAAAATCCGGAACACGCCGCAGACGGTGTCGATCCCCGATCAGATCGCGCGCGTTCGCCTCGCCCCCGCCGCCAGCGATCACACGACTTCTTCGACTACGAGCAGGTAGGTCATGAGCTATCCCGGTAACCGGTTCGACCCGGCCGACCTCGTCCCACCCCCCGGGGCACTGCCGCTGGTGCTGCCCGAGTCGTGGCTGCGCGCGGCGCGCCAAGCCGGGCTGCAGACCGCCGACCCGCACACCGCCGCACCACAAGCGAGCTTGGGTGATGCACTGCTCACCGACCCCTTCCCGGTCACCAACCCCGACTATGTCGAGGACGTGCCCGCAGAACCCACCCACAGCAAAGGCAGCAGGCGGCGCGGGAAGAAGTCCCGACCAGCCCCGCAGGGGCACTCGACCAATGTGGCCGCTGAACGCGGGAGCAGGGCGCGGTTGCGGAAGCAGTCCAAGTGGCGGCTACGGGCGGTGCTGGGCAACGTCACCATCACCGACGACACCGCCACGTTGTGGTTCGTGCAATCTCCCGGCACATGGAGCATGCGGGCGATTGCCGATCAGTCGCGGTTCATCCGTGACGAAGCGTTGGTGCTGGCGGAACTGCGCGGCAAAGGGGTCTCCGGTATCCATCGGCGCACTGTGCGCGAGCCCTGGCCGGTCAAGGAATGGGGCCGCGCACACGCGCAGCTCGCCGAGGACCGCCTCCCCGACGTTCCCGGTGCCCTCGCGTGGGACGACTACCTCGTCGGTCAGCAAGTCGCGCTGCTGGACTCGGCCCCTACCCGCAAGCGCCGTTACTGGGGCATCGAACTGCCCCGGCGGTCGATGACCGCGCAGGCGATCGTCGCGGTGGCCGACATGTGCTCCGGGGTGAAGGGTGTGGGGCCGCGGTTGTCGAAGTGGTCCGAGCAGGTCCTGATCGCCGAGCAGGACGCGGCGACCGAACACATCGCGGAGATCGAGCGCGTGATGCTCTCCCCCGGTGTCGAAGCCCTGCCTGCCGACAGCGGTCAGGTGGACTATCTGCTGCGCCGCTCGGCCGCGGTGGGGATGCCGTTCACCGAACCGGCGGCCGCGAACGCACCGTCGGGGTGGGGCCTGTCCGATCTGTTGTCGCTGAGCAACCTGACGGAAATGCATTACACGCCCGGCGCCGGACACACCGTCGTCGAGGGCACCATCGCCGGCCGCACTTACCGGTCGTACGTGACGGTGCTGACGGTGGGGCGGATGGCACCACTGGCCATCCCCGAGCAGAAGATGCCGTGGCAGCTGCTCGGTGACCAGCTTGGGCTGCCCTTGGAGTGGTCCGAGCGGATCACCCTGCACACCCCGGAAGAAACCCTCGGCGAGATCCAGAAGCAGCGCAACGCGATCGAGTCGCAGTACCGCCACTACACCGTCGAGCACGACGAGACCCCACCCGACGAGTTGGCTGCGCAGCACGGGTTGTCCCGGCGGCTGCGGACGGAGATGTCGAACGGTGGGGCTCTGGCCACTCGGGGGTCGGGGTGGTGGCGGATCGCCGTGTCCGGTTCCTCCCCTCAGCAGGTGCGGGACCGTGTCTCGAAGCTGCAGCAGCAGTACGCGCCGGATGTCGAACTCGAAGTCGAGAACGGCCAGTACCACCTGCTCAAAGAATTCATGCCCGGTGAGAAGCTCGCCAACACCGCCCACAAGCGCAGGATGAGCGTCCTCGCCATGTCGGCGGGGATGGGGGCGGCGGCCGACCGGATCGGTGACGAGGAAGGCATCATCCTCGGCGAAACCGCGTCGATCTCGGTTCGCCCGGTCGCCTGGAACCTGTTCGCCGCCCACGACTTCTTCGACAAGGGTGGCCTGACCCCGCTGGTCGGCGTCCAGGGCGCCGGCAAAACTCATTGGGCCGGGATGATTACCTATCAGGCGCTGCGCCTGGGCGCGCACGGGGTGATCTTGGATCCGTCCGGGCCGCTGCGCGCGCTCGCCGATTTGCCTGAACTCAAGCCGTTCACCCGTATCTACGAGCTGACCGGGCGCGGCGCTAAGCCCGGAGTCCTCAACGTCTACCGGGTAGTGTCCGAACCGGACCCGGCCGACGAGATCTACCGCCCCGGCCATCCCGAGTACGCGCACGAATCCGACCCGGCAGCCGCCGCGGCAGCGGCCTACGAGGACGATCGCGGTGCCGCCCATGCCGAACGGGTCCAGCTCGCGTCCTGGGTGCTGATTTCGATGCTCGATGCCGACGACCGCAGCGACCGGGACGCCAAGAGTGTGGTTCGGATGGCTGCGGCGATGGTCGGGGGTCAGCCGACCAACCATCTGGGCAAGGTCCTCGATGCGATCGATCACATTGCTGCCGGTGTGGCCTATACCAATGGCCACGGGGCCGTCGACGGCATGACCAACGGCCAGACCGCTGGCTCCGCGAGCACTCCGGTCATTGGTGAAGGACTGCGCACCGCCGCGGGCCGGATCGGGCCGATGCTGCGGACGATGTCGCAGCTGCGCGATGCCCGGGTGCTGTTCCCGTCGGCCACCGCCGGTGACGACGCCGCCGCCGAACTGTTCGACTCGGTCCTCGACGAGCGCCTGACGATCCTGACCATGCCCGGCCTGCAAATCGACGACAAGGCCGAGGGAAGTACGGCCACCGACAGCCAACGCCTGGCCGGTCCGCTGATCCACCTGGCGGCGTGGTTAGCGACCCGGCTGGTCTACGACAAGCCGAGATCACTACCGAAACTGCTGTTCCTGGACGAGAACAAGTACCTCAAGCAATCCGGGGCCGGGCGCACTCTCTACGTCCGGCTCGGTCGCGACACCCGCAAGTTCCGCACCCGCGCACTCGTATGCAGCCAGCTTGCCAGCGATTTCCTCGGGCTGGCGGACGGCGCCGACGACCAGGACCAGTCACAGCTGACCGACGAGATCATCATCGGCCGACTCGGTTCCTCCGAACGGGCGATCTCCGACGCACTCAAACTCCTCGGCCTCGACGAAGGCGAGGGGTACGAGACGATCCTGGCCAACCAGCTCGGCGGGGGCCGCAACGACACCTACGACCCGCGCGCGAACAACGCCCGCAAACAGCGCGCCGCGAAGACCGGCGCCGACGAAGCCCGCACCTACGTCGTCCGCCTCGGCGGCGACATCGAACTGGTGCGCGCGAACTGGACGAACTTCACCCACATCGCCCACGTCGCGCAAGCACTGAACTCCCGGGCCACCGCGGCCTGACCCCCATTTTGGGAAGGACCTTCTCGATGCCCGCCACCGCCCGCACCACCAGCTCGCCCGCACACCTGCTGCAGCGGATCACCCAACTGTGCACGGTCATGATGCTGGTCGGACTCAGTGCCCTGTGCGGGCAGACCAGCGCCCACGCCGCAGGCTTCAACTGCAAGGACGTGCCGGCACCGCAGTCGCCGAACTCGGCTGCGCCGGCGTTCTTCGACTCCGGGTCGGTGGACAAGCCCGCGGAATCCCAGCTCTCCGGCACCGGGTACGGCGGCCACGGCTGGGCCGGGCTGACGTGGCACATCTACGACCTCGGCTGCGGCGAGGACATCACCGGGGTATCGCTGGTGCGCAACAAGACCGACGTCGGAAACACCTTCCTCACGATCGGACAATCGTTCGCGGCCGCGGCGTTCTGGCTCGACGAGCAGGCCAACATCCCCGCCGAGGGCCGCGAGACCGGCCGCCAGGGGGCGATCGCGCAGTTCGACGAGATCGTGCTCGCGGTCTCAGACTCGCTGCGGCCGACCGTCTACGGGCCGTGGCTGGGGCTGGGGGTGGGGGTGGCCGGGCTGATCATCCTCTACCGCGGTCTGCGATCAGATGCCCCGGCGGTGTTCCAGCAGCTCGCGATCGGTGCCGGCGCGCTGGCGATCGGCGGGTTGATGGTCGGTGCCCCGGCGAAGGCGATCCAGATCTCCGACGACACGTTCAGCGCGCTGATCACCAAGACCCAGGGCGAGATCTTCAACTCCGCGGCAATGACCGATGACCCGCGGTTGGTGATCACCGACCGGATCATCATCCCGGACGTGCAGCGAGGGTATTTCGGTTCAAACGCCTCTGAGCAGACGCTCGACGATCTGTGGCCAAAGCTGCGGGAGTCGATCGCTTACACCTATGACGAGCAGGCCCGGATCCAGGCCGACAACTCCGCACAGAAAGAGATCGACGAGGCCAAGGCCGAGAAGTTCCGGCGGGAGGTCGTCGAGCCGTTGGAGAGCAAGGGGCTCTCGTTCTACACCTTTCAGGGCAAAGACTCGAGCCGGGTCACGACCGGGTTCCTGTCGATGGTCAAGACGTCGATGCCCTCCATCTTGTGGATCGGTTCCTCGGTGCTGAAACTCTCGGCGCTGCTGGCGATCCGGCTGGCGATCATCACCGCCCCCGTGTGGGTTCCCCTCGCCATCGTCTCCGGATCGATCCTGCTCCGTGTCGGGCGCATCCTCGGCGGGATCTACCTGTGGGCGGTCGGTGCCGCGGTGCTGATGTCGGTCTACCTGCTGATCTTGATCAAGCTGTACCGCAATGATGAGGTCGACGGGACCTGGCGGCTGTGGTTCCTGGTCATCCTCACCATCGTCTTCTGGATGTTGTTGCGCCCGTTCAAGAGGCTCTCGCAAACCATCACCCAGTCGCATCGCGGCATGATCGGCGGCGCGATGGACCGGCACAAGCACGGTTCCTGGAAGCAGAAACTGCTCACCGCAAGCTCGATGGTCACCAATCCCGCCATGGGGCTGGCCGAGAAGAGCCTCGAACTCGCCCGCGGCGGCATTAACCGCTCCGCCGACGGGGCCGGTCGTCAGTGGTCCGACATGATCGGCGGTAACAAGCCTCCGATCATCCGGCAGGAAGGTCGCGCGCTGTCGGCCGCACGCATCGACGACTACCGCGGCCGGGCCCGCCAAGCACAGCTGGCCGCCCTACGCGGCGGCGCGGGCGGAGTGTTGGCGGACCTGCGCAAAGCGTCCCCGGAGGGGCCCGAGTCCGGCACCCGACTCCCCGGTGTCGACCTCACCGCCGGCCCGGCCGACGGCACCGGGCGCACCGGGCTCGCGGATCTGCGCAAACACACCCCTGCAACGGGTTTCACCGATGGTTTCGAGTCCCTCGATACCGGTGACAGTGAGGTCTTCGTTCCTCATCAGGACGCGTACCGGTGGGACGGCGGGCCGGACGCGGTCATCGCACCGACCACCATCTACCGGCCGAGTGAGGAACCCGACGCGTCCGGAAAGCCGCCGCGTCCGTGGGTGTCGATCACCCGCCCCGCACCGGCCTCGTCGGCGAGGCCCGTCAGCAGTGATCTGCCCCGGGCGGGATTGAGTGAGGACACCGCGTCGGCTCAGTCGACGGGAGTGCTCGACCGGCCGAATCGGGACCTGGGAGTGAACTGGTGAGAACAGGTGCCAACCCGATCACCACCGCGATCCGTAGCTGGGTCCTGCGCAGTCCCGGTCGGCTCGCCAGCGGGCTCGCGATCATGGTCGCGGTCCTCTACATCGCCCGCCTGATTGTCACCGCGGTCACCGGGGCAGAGAACAGCGGAAGCGACGTGCGCGCCCACGACGCAGACACCAGTAACACCTCAGTGACCTCGACGCCTGCGGCAGCCGAAGAAGTCACCGAAACCGCGGTGGCGACAATGTCGGCCAGTTCGATCGGTCGTAGCCCCGCGACAGCGGCGATGTATTACGCGCACGCGTTCGTCGACACCACCGCATCGCCAACTCAGTGGGCGGTCGCGCTCAGCCGGGTCACCCGCCCCGAGCGCGTCAACGACACCCTCGCGGCGGCCCGGCCCACCGCACCGGTGTCGATTCTCGGGCCGACCCGCACGCTGCCAGGCACCGGCACCACCGGAACGACCGTGGAGATCGATACCAGCGCCGGGACCATGGCCGTCGCGGTCACCGACACCGACGATGGCTGGCAGGTCGACTCCCCCCTCCCCACTCTCGACCTCGACGACGTGGCCGCAGCCTCTCCTCCCACCACAGCGCCCACCACGGCAACGGCCACCACCACGCCTGCGCCCGGCACAGCACCGACTCCGGATCGCGCCCCCGAGGCCCAGTCGTCTTCGGAGCCGGTTCCGCCCGCCCAACAGGCCACCAGCCCCACCCCCATCCCTGCCCCTGTTCCCGGCCCGATTCCTATCCCCGAACTCGACACACCGATGCCGGGGCCGATCGCGTGAACTACGACTGCCCCACTCCCGAGGAAAATCCCTCCAGGGGACATGTCGTCTTACCTGGTCAGAGCACAGGATCGCGTGTGACTGGCGCCATCCTGGCGGCCACCTTCGTCATCGGGATGGCAAGCGCCTGCACTGGCGGGGCGATCATCGACCTGCCCAAGCCCTGTCGGCCCGTCCACTCCGATTCCGTGGGCGCGCGCGGAGACAGCACACCCGATGATCGGCCGGCGGCGGCTCTGACGCCGTCCGGGCCGATCCAGCAACCCACCGCACCGGGAACCACCACGTTCACCTCCGGTTTCGGACCCCGCTGGGGGGCGATGCACAAAGGTGTCGACTTCGCCGGCCCGGTCGGCACCCCGATCTACGCCGCCCTCGATGGCCTCGTCGCCGCCGCCGGCTCGAGCGGTGAAGGCCACGGTATCGGTTTCGAGAACTGGGTGATTATCGACTCCGTCGTCGACGCCCGCGCGGTCTCCACCGTCTATGGGCACATGTACGCCAACGGCATCCACGTCACACCCGGGCAGACCGTCAAGGCCGGTGACCACATCGCCGACATCGGCAACGCTGGCGGATCCACCGGTCCGCACCTGCACTTCGAGTACTGGGACGGTGGCCGTCTGCAGGGCGGGACCGCGATCGACCCGACGACCAAACTCGGCGGCGCCCCTGCACCATCCGGACAGGACGCGAGTGCACCGGGATCGAATATCGATCTCATGGCCGCATCCACCCCCGTCGACTGCGGCAAGGGTTTCGGCACCGCGGGCGGCGGTGATCTCAAGCCCGGCAGTGTCCCAACGGCATTCGAAGAATGGTTCCGCAAGGGCGGATCGCTGTGCCCTCAGATCAGCCCGGCGCTGCTGGCCGCGGACACCAAAGCCGAAAGCGGGTTCCGCGCTGTCACCAGCCTCGCAGGCGCGAAAGGCTATACGCAGGTCATGGATGGGACCTGGGCCGTCTACGGCCGCGACGACGACGGCAACGGCCGGATCTCCCAAGGCGATGTCGGAGACGCCGTGATGGCTCAGAGCAGGTACTTCTGCGAGATCGCGCGATCGGTCGACAGCTGGATCGCCGACGGCTCCGTGAAGGGCGACCCGCTCTCGCTCTACATCGCCAGCTACAACGCAGGTGAGGGGGCCATCAAGCAAGCCGGTGGGATGCCCTCCGGTGGTGACTATTCCAGCGAAACCCGGCCCTACGTGCAAAAAGTCCTCTCCTACATTCCTGAGTTCGAGCAGCCCGGCGGCCGCGGCGAGTTCGTCCCCTCCCCCACAGCCGGCGGCAGCAATGTCGTCGAGGCTGCCAGCCAGTACTTCGGCACCCCATACGTATGGGGCGGTGGCGGCGCGGGTGGTCCGTCCGGGGGCGGGTTCGACTGCTCGGGTCTGACCCAGTATGCATACGCCCGCGCGACCGGCGGCAAGACCGTCCTCCCCCGCACCTCCGAAGAACAATGGAAGGTCGGCACCGAAATCCCCATCTCCCAGGCCAAACCCGGCGACCTCGTTTTCGGATCCTGGGAGGCCGGAGGTCCCGGCCACGTCGGCATCTACGCCGGGAACATGCAGATGGTCCACGCACCCACCACAGGCGACGTCGTCAAACAAGCACCCATCATGGCCGACATGCGCGCCCGCCGCATGTGACCCCCGGAGGAGAGAAACCATGCGAAAAGCCCTGATCCTGCTCGCAGTGATCATCGCCGCGGCCGCGGCACTGCTCTACTCCTCCCACGACAACGCCAACACCTCAGGAACCGCGACACCGCAGAGCACCACGACCGCACCGACACCTGCACCGGAAACGGGCACCCGCGCACCTCAGCGACCGGCACCGACAACGCCGGAAGAAGTCGTCCGCCAAGCCATGACCGTCGCATTCACCTGGGCCCCCACCACCGACGAAAGCCCCACCAGCGGATTCCGTCGCGCGACACAATGGTTCACACCGGCCCTGGCTGCACGCCTGACCTCCGATGTGCGAAACGAGCGCGGCCGCAGCCTGCAATGGCAGCAATGGATCAACGACAACGCCCGGGTCATCGCCGACGTCGCCATCGGTTGCTCCGGCTGCCCACCCGACACCGACACCACCGCACACCGGGTGGCCACGATCACCCAAACCGCGGTCACCGGCGACACCACCCACCCCGTCGAACCCGACGCCACCGTCTGGCTCATCCTCACCGAATCAGACGGCCGATGGTTGATCGATAACCTCACCTACTGAACACAACCGGCAAACGAGGGGGAACCTTGAACTACCGCATCACCACAGCTCTGACGGTCATGGTGCTCGCCACCGCGGTGATCGCGGGGTGCGGCGGCAACAACTCCGACGACGACACCGCATCACAACCGGCACCCGCGATCGACACCACTACCCAGGTTCTCGATCCCTTCGTCGACGACACCGCCGACGGACAGCAAAAGGAAACCGTCACACGCATCATCGATCTCGGCAAGCAGCGGAAGGCGCCTGATAACGCCATCATCGCGGCGCTCGTCGCCTCACGAGCTGAAGGATTCTGGCGGGTTCACCATTCCGGATCGGGAGGGCGGAATCTCTTCGGTTGGAGCCAGATGTGGGACAACCGACCTGCCCTCGACGACGGAGCCGTCACCGACGCACTCGAGAACTTCTATGCTGGTGCGGAGAGCTCGGAGAATGCCGCAAAGGACGACAACCCGGTCGACTACGCCGTGGCGATCCAACTGTCCGACCACTTAGGTGGCCGTGTGTACTTCGAAGACCGCGAAGCCTACGACGACAACATGTCCTACCTCGGCACCGAGGACAAGGTTCGCAACGAATACGCCGAGGCACTCCCCTACGCACGTGCGGCTTTCGACCAGTTCGGCTAGCGGCGGGACCAGCGGCGCGCGAGGATGATCGCGGTCCCCACCAACACGATGCCGACCACGGCACCGAGGGCGGGCCCATATCGGGTTCCCCACAGGATCGCGGTACGGGCGTCCTTCGCTTGTTGGGCAAGGCCGTTGATCGTTTCGTTGTCGAAGTGGGTGTGCGCTTCGAGCGTGGTCACAGCATTCGGGTCGTCAACCGACCGCGCCAGCCATCGCCTCGGCTGCTCCTCCACAGCAACGATCGCACCAGATGCAGGCTCGACCCACACATCGCGCGTCGTGGAGTAGTGCAGATCCATCGTTGTCGGCTCCGTGCCAGGTAGCCCCCACTTTTCAGCGGGCAAGGTCGTCGTCGCGACACTGCCGATCGATTTCCCAAGGTTCACAGGGCCGATCGTCTGCTGAAAGTGATACAGCCGCATGCCGTCGACCACGCGATCGTCGTCTACGTACTCGATCGGATGCGTCTCACGTGCCGTTCCGTCGTAGTACGGGTAGCTGACTTTCTCAACGTCGAACGGAAACTTGTACTGAATTCCGGCGCGAGGCGTCTCCGTCGGGGGCTTGCCCTGCTCGGCTTGAGTGGTCGGGACGGGCTCGGCGAGCGGCATGCCTGATCGTCGGTCGATCGTGACGCGATCGACCATTGCCGAGACCAGGCCTAACCCGTCGCCCCAGTCGGTCCGGACCGTCTTTTGTGCCGCTTGCAGAGTTGTGGAATCGGCTGAAACTGGATTCTCTGTCGTCACGTACACCTGAATCCGCAGCGGGACACCCCGGTCGGTCTTCAGCGGACCTTTCATAGCCACCGAGGTGGCCTTGAGCACCGCCGCGTCTTCCGCAACCGACACTGTCGCCGATTGCACGTCGAGCGGGATGACCTTCAACCGGGCGGCACCGTAGGTGGGGACCAAGACAGCGACGGCGAGCAGGCACGAGCCGAGCGCGAGGAGAGTGCAGACCGCTGCGGATCTCCTCCACCCCCGACGGTCGGCGGCATCCGCCTTGTGCACGTTTTCATCCAGTACGGTGTCGACCTGAGCACTCACGTAGCGCACCCTAGCTGCCGGAGCAATGCAGAATCCCGGTCAGCCGGTATCTTCGTCCTGAGGTATTTGCCACATCGTAGAAGGGAACCTGGTGCTCGATCCGTTTGCGCCCGGCCTGAGTGTCGCGGAGGCCGATCGCTTGCATGAGCGCCTTCGCGCTGCCGGCCCAGTTGTCGAGGCCACCGACGCCGACGGACTGCGCGTCTGGATCATTACCCGGTACGACGACGTCGCTCGACTGCTCGCTGACCCCGGAATCGTCAATGTCCGTCCCGGCGGCCCGTCAGGCAGCCCGGGCCTTCCCCTACCACCGGCACTGGCCCGCAACCTGCTCAATATGGTCCCCGATGATCACCGCCGCGTCCGCGCTCTGGCAGCGCCCGCGTTCTCACGGCGACGAATCGGAGCGGTGAGGCAGATGGTGACCGCCCGTGTCGACGGACTCCTGGACGACCTCGACCCGAACGAAACCGGTGTTGTCGACCTCTTTCCTGCCTACGCCTCTCCCCTGCCTGCTGACATCATCGCCGAGATCCTCGGCGTGACCGATGCAGACGCCGACGAGTTCCGTACCGCCGCGGCGACCGTGATGGCAATGAATCCTGGCGAACCCACCGCGGACGACCCTCGCATCCCGGCCATGACCACGATCGTTCTCGTACTCATGCGTGTGATCGCGGCCAAACGGAAATCGCCCGGTGATGACGTCATCACCGATTGGATCACCGCCCGCGACGCCGAAGACCGGCTGACCGAAGAGGAACTCATCTCCCTGGCATTCCTGACGTTTCTCGCCGGATTCGAGAACTCCGTCTACCAGATCGCCAATGCCATCGGCATTCTCGCCGGACTTGATCGGGACCAGCTACTCGTCGAAATCGCCGACGACCAGCTCTGGCGCGCCCGGGTGACGCAGCTTGTCCTCGACGCCGCGCCCGGGTCCTACGCGATACGGCGATTCCCGGTTGAGAACATCACCGTCGGCGGCATTCGCATCCCCGCCGGCAGTCCTCTGTATCTCTCCCTGCGCGCGGCGACCAACGACCCCGCCCGCGGCGAGCGCCCGGACCTGGCCTTCGGCCGCGGACCTCATTACTGTCTCGGCGCCGATCTCGCCGTGATGCAGCTCGACATCGCTACTCGCCGCCTGTTCCAACGCCACCCGGGCCTGTCCCTGGTGAAGCCATGGGAAACACTCGACCGGCGACATACCTGGCGCACTCACGGCCCCACTGAGACGCCAGTAAACCTGACCTGACCACCCGAAAGCCAGTACGGGAGAAACGGATAAACCGATGACAGCTGATGCCCTCGTGCGCGCCCCCGCCGAACCCACCCACCCGATCCGCGAATGGACGACCGTCTTCGCCGGCACCGGCGACGAGCACCAGGTCGTCGCCGAAGGCCCCAAACACCGCGACTGGCGAAAGATCGGCAATGTCTTTCGCGAACCTGCCCGCACCGCTGTCCTGGGGTTGATCCGTAAGTGCATAGCCGATCGCGAGCTCAAGATCGAGACGTTCGAGGGCAAGGTCGCCGACGCCCTGGGCCCGGTCGGGGCAGCCCACCCCATCCTGACTCCCGACAAGAGCGTGGTCGTAGCAGTTCAGATCTGGAGCGGTGACCCGAAGAAGAACCCGCCGGACCGCCCCAATGTCGGGGCATGGGAGTGGGTTCTGAGTTCGGAGGACAACCCGCCCCCACCGCAGTTGCAGTTGGACCCCGGAGCTATCGAGCTCATCGGGATGTCCGCCCGGCATCAGGATCGATCGGTTTTCGGTCCTGCAGATCTCTACACCCGTTCGGCCCGCCTGTCCGACACGTTGCGGCATGTGCGCCAAATCCGAGACTGTCAGGCAAAGGACAGGTTCGACGGCACGTTCACCATCCGGGCGGAGACCGACGTCACCCGGGAGCTGCGCTACGCCGAGCGGTGTGTGGAGGGCCCGGCGGGTAGACGCGTGCGCGGGATCTGCTGGGACGCAGGCACCGACGAAGCCCTTGTCCACGAATCGATGCTCGACGCGTGGTTGTCGACGATGTTGGCATCGACATCGGGGATGTACATCGCGGTCGGGGATCTGTCGTACCAGTACCCGTACTGGCTGAAGTGGGTGACCGAGCACGTTCCCGGCCTCGGACACGGCGTGAGCACCGGACAGACCTTCGCGCTACATGAGGAAGACTGGCCGAAGATCATCGAGTGGGTCCAGCAGGTGCGTAAGGGGCCGGTCTCCGGCACGGTGCGGGCACGACGGGGCGGTGGCGGCTGGCTGAAGGCCGAATTCCGGGGCTTCCTTCTCGATCCCCTTGTCAGCGACTCGATCGGTGTCGCGGTGATCTCCCCCGAAATCGAAACCATCCCTGACGAAGACTCCTGACGGAGAACATCTTTCGGAGGACAAAGCTCGTGTGGAGAGTCTTTTACAACGCCGCGTTGGTCGTTGCGTTCATGGCTACCTACAAGACCGCCGGAATCTTCGCGGCGACGGTCGTGGTCATGGCCGGCGTCGTCGGCGAGATCATCGTGACGCTGGCCCGACGCCAACGGGTCGACAAACTGCAGTGGACCGGTCTATGCCTTGTGCTCGTCCTAGGCGGTTCGACTCTGCTGTTCCACAACGAGACCTTCATAAAGTGGCGTCCCACAGGGGTGTACTGGCTAATCGCCGGCGCTTTCCTGACGTCGCTGATGGTCGCGAAGCGTGACCCGGTGCGTGTCATCATCGGACGATGGGTGAGCGCACCGGACGCTGTCTGGCGCTTCCTGAGCTGGAGTTGGTTCGTGGCACTGGTCGCGGTCGGCGCCGTCAATATCGTCGTCGCCTACACAATGTCCACGGACACCTGGGTCAACTGGCGTGTCTTCGTCGCACCCGGAAGTCTCTTGGCTCTCGCTGTCGCCCAAGCCACCTGGCATCGCAACTACATCCTCACGGCATGGCGCGACCACCAATCCGAGGAAGCTATGTAATATCCCCTCCGACGTTGGTTCGACATAGAGTTCGCCAAGCGGACTGACTGCGCGATGCCCCCTCCGGCACGTGCCCGGTCGGCCGACGTCAGCGCACCTCACCCGAGGTTGCGGCGCGACCTTTTCGCGTTGCCCGCGCAGCACGCAGAAAGCCCCTCCCCGAAGGGGCTTTTCGTCATGCTCGCGAGAAGGTCGAATGATTACTCACTTTGCTTACTGCACCACTACGGTCACCAAGACCCTGCCCCCGCGGCTCAGCTCTTCGCTGAGTTCACGCCGGGGTGCCCGGCGGGCGACTTCGCGCGCGCTCGTAGGCCGCGCGGTACACGCTTTCGGAGATCCCCAAGGCCGCGGAAACCATTCGCGCCGTCTCGTCGGTCAGAGCTGCCTGCCCCCGCTCGACTTGCGCCACAGTGGTGGTACTGAGTTTGGCCAGCTTCCCGAGTTGCGGCTGCAGCAAACCCGCGAGAACACGCCAGTCCCCCGGGAGGCGCTCATCCTCGGCGACTACGACGACATCGCTGATCTGCACGCCAAGGACGTCGGTGACCCGCTTAAGGAGATCTACCTGCGGCGACGTCGCGCCCGTTTCCCACTGGTAGAGGGTCGCGTGTCCGATGCCAGCCGCGCGAGCGAGCTCGGGCCGGCTCAGGCGGGAGTCTTTCCGCAGCTGCTCCAGCCGGGCAGGGTCGAATCCGCGCATCACCCGTCGGCTCACCGAAACACTCCGTCCATCACTTGTGGACACCTTGCACCATCTCCCTTACGATCACTCCAGGCCACAGTTTTAGATCAAATGCAGCTAGGCCGTGACCAGCAATCAATGACGGAGTTGGTGATCTAACAGAAGAACCCCCGCCCGGTTACCGCCGGACAGGGGCCTGAACCGAACAGGGTTGCCGCCCTGGTCAGCGTGTTTCTTCAGCTAGCAGAATGGAGATCTGCCAATGGAAACGATAGGCGACGTCGGCGGAAGTGTCGACGAGACTGACGTGTTGAGTTGGACAACCACTCAACTTCGCCGATTCATTCGTGCCCACGACTGGACATGCGGATGCTCTACAGGCACAGAGCGGTGCGCGGTGTACCGAGCAGCGCATGAAGAAGCCTTCTTCCGCCGGATCAGCACAAAGGGTCCCGATCGCGTCGACGGGCCGCAGGCCACCGATGAGCGACTCCCGTGCACGCGCAATCCCCGCGGATGGGACACCGACGTCGCCAGCACAGGGCAACTCCTCGCCGCCATCGACGCGTGCAAGAGTTGCCCGTTCTTAGCGACCTGCGAGGAAAAGGTGCAGGAAGGCCCGGCACGATCGATGGTGTGGGCCGCGGTGGCTTACGACCGCGACGGCGAGCCGATCGGAATCTCGGGGCTGTCCGCGTGGGTGCGAACGCGGGACGGCATCCGGCTGCGCGACCAGAAGCAGACGTCGCAGGTCACCGCACTACCTGTACCGCAAACGATGTCGGCGCCAGCGGGGTGGGCATCTTGACGGCGCCGCAGATCTACCCCGTCCGCCTCCACGAGGCCACAAATGTCGAACTCTTGGCGTCGAATGTGGTTGAGGGTCCCCATCGGGTCACCTTCGATGCGAAGCGTGACTGCTCGCACTGCCCGCGGTTGGAGGCCTGTCGCGCGGATGTCGCGACGGTGGTGTCCGCGGGGGACACGCCGCGTTCCATGATCTGGACGGGTGTCGTGTGCCGGCACGACGGAACGGTGATCGCGACCGATCGTGAGATCCGGGTGTACTGCAACCGGGTCGAAGGGCAACGAGCAGTCGAGCGGGGGGCGGAGGCATGATCAGTCTTTCGGACCGCGTCCTGCTGATGGCGACCGGCGAGATCGAGTGCCCCGGCACCGAGGGGCCCGCTTCCCTGCGGTGGCGCTGGCTCGCTGACCTGTACTCCCACCCGGTGTGGGGTCTGGTCACTATTCCCGGCTTCTCCGTATACGTGGGATGCGAGATCGCTATGTTGTGCCGCGATATGCCGACCGGCACGGTCAACTCCCTTGCTGCACGTTGGGATGCGGTGCACCAGCTCGGGGCGCTCGGCGCTAGCCGCGCTCAGTCGGCGGCGCTCTACGCCTGGTCCGCGGTCGCCGATACCACCGTCGATGCTCATGACTACCTGAGTGGCCATCAGTTCAGTGGTGCGGAAGCTGTCGCCGCCGCGTTCTGGGCGCACCTCGCCGCCAAACCGGGCTCTGTCGCCGAGACGTGCGTCGCCGCGGCCATCGAGGCATGGGATCCACGTCTGCGCCGTCCCTCGACGAAAGGGGCAGTCGCATGAGGGGTCTTACCGCCACCGACCGTCACGGGCGAACGTGGGACCTCATCGCGATAGAGAGCGTCATCTGCGCACTCCTCGTCACCGATACCAGGACGCCGACTGTGATGTCCGCTCCGGATCTCATCGACACGCACGGCCCAATCCGGCTCTCACCGGACAGGTGTCGTCTCAGCCCCGGAGCACGCGACGCGCTCGTAGATGTCGTCGACCTCGTCGCATCGGAGCCCGAAACAGCCACGATTGAGCAGATCCGTGAGGTTGCCGCCGCGGCGCACCTGTTGCTCGGTGTGAAGCCGGCACCGCGGTCGGCGTAACCGGCACGGCTGCGGCCAAACCACCCTTCCCGGTCCCCTTCAACGGACACGCGCGAACCTCCACAGTTCGCGGTGACCGCGCGAGTGGATCGGCACCCACCCACGCCCACAGCGAGGCGATGCCCCTGACCGCGTAACCATCGCGCTACCCCGATAACCCAAATTTCATAGCGCAGACCCTCAGAAACACGAAAACCCCCTAGGTGGGAGTGGTTTCAGATTCACGAACCGCTCCGCCGGCATGTTGTTGAGGAGGACTTGCCGGTCCTCCTCAACCAAGAGGGTGAAGGCCTTGCCGAGCCGTCACATTCTCTGAGGTAAGTGCCGGAAGTTACCCGCTTCCAACACCCGTACTGCATTCCCCGAAGGGACATACCCATGGTAGGTACGTCTGATGCTAACGCATGCCCTGAATCAGCATCAACACCAATCGTTTCGCCCACCAACACCAGGTCATCGACACCCGGCGGTACGCACATTCCACAGTCGGCAGAAGTCGACACCTGGGAAGCCTCCGTCCACGCCGCCACCCACGCCATCAACAACCTCCACCAATACAACCGCGACACCGGGCAACGCGGCCACTCCTTCACCCTCCCCACCACACCCGGACGCGAAGCCACCATCCCCGTCTGGTCCGGCCGCACCCAATGGTTACGCCAACTCCGCCACCACATCACCCACACCACCACCGGCCAGGCCGCACTCACCGCCCACAGCATCGGCATCGAACGCCTGATGGCCGTCGCCACAGCCCACGCCCGATTCGCGGATTCCACCACCGGCCGCGGTATCACCGCGTCCCGGCAACTCATCGCACACCACGCCAGCGTCTCACTCTCCGTCGTCAACCGCACCCGCCGCGTCCTCAAAACCCTCAGCATGGGCGTCGAAGTCGAACGCGGTCGCACCCTGCGCACCCGTGAATACCTGGCCGCCGAACTCCACCACGGCGGCCAACAACACCAAGCCGCCTCCGTCTGGGCACTCAGCTCCCCGAAACACATCGTCGACGCCACTCCCCCACCCCCACAACGACCACCGCGTCCGCGCCGCGCTCGTACCGCCCGACGTCTCGCACGCCACCGCACCCGACTCCAACAACCCACCACCGCGGCCAGCACAACTCATCCCCAGGCCACCTGCGCTGACACCCTATCCCCCGGTACTTACGTTCCTTCACATAATCTTTCGTTACGAAGTACTCACCAACGCGCACACGCGAGGCCCACCACATCCATCCCACAACCCCGACCACTCCACCTCCAACGAGCAGCCGCCACCCTCATCGCCCACTCCCCCGTTCTCGCCCACGGCCATATCGGCACCATCTGCGACACCATCACGGCCGCCGGCATCGACACCACCCGCTGGACCGGCCACGACATCGCACAGACCCTCGACCGCGACACCCGAGAGCGTGGCTGGACCTGGCCCACAGCAGACCGAATCAGCTCACCGATCGCACTCCTCCGCTGGCGCCTCACCCACATCGACTGGACCGGCCCCTCCCCCAGCCAGCACCGCACCGCAGCCGACGCCCGGCGCCGCCGCGAACAACACGCCCGCCGCACCGCCATCCACCATCGCAACGCCATGCAAGCAACCCCGGAACAGCGGCAAGCCGCCCTCGCACAGATCCGCCGGACCCTGCGTCACACCACACATCGCCGAGTTGATTTCCGATGAACCGTCCAAGGGGACGTTCACCAGTTTCGCGGGTAGTCCTCCACAGTCATCGAGCCGCCGCACCTCGGCTGGCGGACCGACTGTTACCGCTGTGGGACAACACAAGAGGCGAAATGGGGAACACCCCGATCGACGTTATGACAGCGGACCAAAACTGCAATTGGGCGAGAGCTCGGAAGCTGCACACCTCTCACAGCATCCGCCCACCGTTGAAGTGCGTCGGCGGGGTGCCGAGCAGTGTGGATACGGTGTCAGTCATGACTGACTGGGTGCACGAAGCGCAGGACCTCACCGACCAGGTGCTGCGACCAGCCGCGGCGGAGGTCGACGCAACAGGGAAGATCCCGCCGTCGCACTTCGACGCACTACGTGACCGGGGCTTCTACGGCCTCGCCTTCGCCACCACAGATCCCATCAATACCCTCGCCGACGTCGGCGAAATCCTCGTCAGCGGATGCCTGGCGACCGCATTCGTCTGGGCACAACACCACGGCACCCTGCTCCGAATGGTGATGTCGAGGAACGACACCCTCAAGACCCGCTATCTCGCCGACCTCCGGAGCGGCGCCGTCACCGCCGGTGTCTCCGGCAGCGGCTACGCCGACCCCGACAACCCCCTCATCGTCGCCACCGAAACAGACTTTGGATACACCATTACCGGGCAGGCACCGTTCGTCACCGGATGGGGCCTCGTCGACGTCATCGGTGTCACCGCATACGACCCCCGAGCACAGAAAACCGTCACCTTCCTCATGGACGCAACCGACGGCCCAACCGTCCACGCCAACCGAATCTGCCTGTCCGCGGCCGACGCATCCAACACCGTCAAACTGACCTTCAACGGACACCACATCCCCCACACCGCAGTCATCCACGTCCGAAAGACTCCTCGCGGCGGACTCAGCTTCGCGGACCGCGCCCTTCTCCGGATCAACGGCTCCCTCGCCCTCGGCGTGGCCCGAGCATGCCTGACCGAAGCCGACCGCACCGGACACCCCGCCCCAAAACTGTGGGAAACACACACCACCATCCGCAACGCCCTCAACACGGCGGCCACGGGTGACGGAGACATCTACGACGCCCGCGCCCGAGCCAGCCAATTCGCCGTCACCACCGCGACATACTCCGCCACCGCCGCAGGAAGCCGATCAGTCACACGCGGTGAACCCACCGAGAGAATGGCCCGGGAACCCGCCTTCAGCATGGTGTGCACCACCACCCCGGAAATCAAGTCACGCATCTCGAGCGCACGTCACCCCTAAGACGCCGCCAGGACGACGACACCCAGACAGCGGAGGTACAACACGATCGTCCGCATGAACGCTCTCGCTGATGCACCGTGCATCACGCCGTACCGCCATTCGCGAGCACCCAGCCGGTACCGATCCGCTCAGCCCGCTCCATACCTTCTCCGACCGACCAGGAGAATCGCTCCTGACGAGGCAGTTCGCATGGAGCGTGGCCCGCGGTTCGGGGACTGACCCTCGTACCGGAAGTGAGATTGGGGCTCCGCGCATGCGCCCACTGCTCGCGGTCTTGGACGGTGCTGGTCACCGTACCGGGACGTCCTTCTGGCGGATACGGGACACGCGGGCGTAGGCGGCGGGCCGCCGAGTAACGACACAAGGATGGGTCGCTACCCGACGAGCGGGAGCGAAACCAGACCGAGGATCGGCAGAGAGTTCGCCGCCGTCGATCTTGATCAGTTCGAGGGGGGCGGAGAGACGGCGATGGTGAACGCGTGCGCGGCCGGCGGGTGGTCCTGGCCGGTCTACAGCCCGAATCCGCAATTTTCCATACGGGACAACGTCATTGCGCGGATCGCGCGGAGGGGATGGGTCAGTGCGGGGTGCCGCCCGCGGCCAGGTAGGTGTCGATGGCCTGTTGCAGTCGGTCCAGGGCCGCGCCGTAGGCGGTGAAGTCGCCGGTGCGTTGCGCCTCGCGCAGGTTGGCCAGGGCGTCGTTGAGTTCGAGGACCGCGGCGGTCAGCTGGTCCGATGCCGCCGGTGGCGGGGCGGGCGGGGCGCCCGGTGGGGGCGGCGCCGGTGGTTGCCCGCCGGGAGGTGGTGGTGTGGTGGCGTCGCCGCCGGGTGCGGTGGCAACGGCGCCGGTGCCGGTGCCGAAGACCTGGTCGAGGGCCTCGGCGAGGGTGGGGGCGTACCCGATCCGCACCCCGCCGGTGCCGGGTTCGCGGTAGCTGACCAGGACCCGGGCCAGCTGCGGGAACGTGGAACTGTTGGGCGTGCTGGTCAAACGTTCGGTGAACACCGGTTCGACATAGAGGATGCCGCCGTCGGCGATCGGCAGGGTCAGCAGGTTGGCGTAGTAGATCCGGTTGGACCGCTCGAGCAGGGTGCGCTCGGAGGCGACGCGGGTGTCGGAGATCATCGAGTTCTGGGTCTGCCGCGGGCCCTGGGTCTGGGTGTCCGTCGGCAACCGCAGAATGTCGATCCTGCCGTAGTTTTCGGGGTCGGAGTGCACCGAGAGGTAGGCAGAGAGGAATTCGCGGTTGAAGCCGACCATGGCGCTGGTGAGTCGGAAGGACGGGGCCGCGGTGTCGGCGTCGCCGACCAGAACGTAGTACGGCGGCTGCTCCCCACCGGTGTCGGCGGTCGGATCGCTGGGCACCGACCAGAACGCGTTGGTGGTGAAGAACTCCCGCGGATCATCGACGTGGTACTTCGCCAGCAGGTCCCGCTGCAGGCGGAACAAATCCTCGGGGTAGCGGAAGTGCGCGCGCAGCTCGGTCGGGATCGCCGTCGGCGGCTGCACGGTGCCGGGGAACACCTTCATCCACGCCCGCAGGACCGGGTCGTTCTCGTCGACCTGGTAGAGGGTGACGGTGCCGTCGTAGGCGTCGACGGTAGCCTTCACCGAATTCCGCACATAGGACACCTCCTCGCGGGCCAGGGTTCGGCCGGTGTCGTTCACGACCGGCGCAGCGAGTGAACCGACCTGCGAGTACGGGTAGTGCGCGGCGGTGGTGTAGCCGTCGACAATCCACACGATCCGGCCGCCGACCACCGCCGGATACGGGTTGGAGTCGGTGGTCAGCCACGGGGCGACGTGTTCAACCCGGGCGGCCGGGTCCCGGTTGAAGATGATCTTCGACTCGGACCCGATGGCGCCGGAGAACAAGATGTTTCGCTCGCCGTACCGGGCGGCGAACGCCAACCGGTTGACCCAACTGCCCACCGGCACCCCACCGCTGCCCGTATAGGTGTACTGGGCGGTGTCGGTGTCGTACTCGCGCGGCGGCGCACCCTCCGGGCCTCCGACGATGGCGTAGTCCGGGTCCGCCTGCGCGATCACCTCACCGAAGTAGATGCGCGGTTGCTCGACCGGGATCACCTGGTCGCCGCCCACCTGGGAGGCGATATCGCTGACCGCATAGATCGGATACCCGCTGTCACTGCTCGCGCTCTGCCCAGCGACATCGCGGACGGCGGCGTTGACCCGATTGGCGGGAGCGGCGATGAACCCGTTGCCGTGGGTGTAAACGGTGTGCCGGTTGATCCACTGGGTCTGGTTGCCGCTGAGGCTGTTCGGGGAGAGCTCGCGGGCCGCGACGATGTAGTCGGTGAGTTGTCCGTCGATGGTGTAGCGGTCGATGTTGAGGTGCTCGGGAAAGCCGTAGAAGTTCTTCAGCTGTTGCTGCTGGGTGAAGGTGCGCGAGAGCACGGTCGGGTCCAGCAGGCGGGCGTTGGCGATCGTGGTGACGTCGGCGGGAATGTCGCGGGGCGACCGGGTGCCCACCCCGGGGTAGTCGAGGTAGTCGACCCGGTCCGGGCCGATTCCGTAGGCCTGCCGGGTCGCGGCGATGTTGCGTTCGATGTAGGGACTCTCCCGGTCGGCGGCATTCGGGCGGACCGAGAATTGCTCGATCAGCGCCGGATAGATTCCGCCGACCAGGATCGCCGAGAGCACCAGCAGTGCCGTGGCCATCGCCGGGATCCGCAGGTCCCGCACCGCGATCGCGGCGAAGAACGCCGCCGCGCACAGCACCGCGATCGCGACCATGATCAACCGGGCCGGCAGCACCGCGTTGATGTCGGTGTACCCGGCGCCGGTGAAAGTCGGTTCCTTCCGGCCGCTCCACAACAAGGAGTACCGGTCGAGCCAGTAGGACGCCGCCTTCAGCGCGATGAACGTGCCCGCGAACACCGCAAGCTGGATGCGCGCCGGCCGGGACACCTCGATGACGTGGTCCTTGCTCGGTGCCAGCCGGATGCCGCCGAACAGGTAGTGGGTTCCCAGGCCAATCAACAACGCCAGGAACACCGCGATGAACAGCCACGCCAGGATCAGCCGGTAGAACGGCAGATCGAAGACGTAGAAGCCGATGTCATACCCGAACTCCGCGTCCACGATGCCAAACGCGCCGCCGTGCAAGAACAGTTGCACCGTCTCCCAACTCGCCTGCGCGTGCAGCCCGAACGGCAGCGCCAGCAGCAATGCGATCCCCACCGTGAACGACCGCGGACGGCGCGACACCACCTCCCGGTACCGCTCGACCGGATCCTTCGCCGTGTTCGCGCCCGAGGCCGCGAACAGTGGGCGGGACCGGTACGCCCACACCACGGCCGCGACGATCACCGCACCCACCAGCAGCGTCACCGCCGTGAACAGGATCAGGCGGGTGACCAGGACCGTCCCCCACACGCGACGGTAACCAACCTCACCGAACCACAGCCAATCGGTATACCCCACGACCAGACGCGGCCCGATCACCAGCAACGCAATGAGCGCCACCGTCACCATGATCATGACCCGGGCCCGCCGCGGCAGCGCCCGCATCCGGTCGGACGGTTGCATGGCCACCTCCCACGGGTCGGCTCACGAGCAGCCCCGCCGCGGACCACCTCGCCCGATCCAGCGAAGGCGTTCGTATCATCCCATTCTATTTCTATGCGGCGCCGGGCTCATCCTGGCCGGCGCGCACTCGGCATCGGATTGGGCGAAGTGGACCCGCGAGTGGAGCGCCGCCGGGTTCGCGGGCGTGGCTCGTCGCCGGTTCCTCCTCGGCCGGTGACAAATTGCTCCTCCGGGTCGTCGCGGTGATCGAGATCGGCAGAACCGTGGAAACGACCACCCTGCCACTCGTCGGCCGAGACACGCCGTCCATGCGCATCAGCTGGCTGCAGCGAGAGCGTCGGTGCGGGGAGGCCGTTTCGTCGGCTGAGGTGATGGTCCGTGCAGCGATTCGCGTGGTGCAGGATTCCCCGAAGGTCGTCGAAGCCGATCGTCAGCAGACGCTGCCGATCGGTTCGACGGGTCAGCAGGCCGCGGTCGGTCAGGGCGTCCAGCCCAGCCACCAAGACGTCCCCCAACTCGGCGGGTCGGCCACACCTCAACCACCAATCCTGCCTACTGCGAGCCCTCCCGACACGCGGACAGTCGGAGCGCCATGCCCAGTGGACTAGAACCATTCCGCAGTCGTTGTCGACAAGCCCAGCCGCCGCGCCGTGGTGAGCGCGATCAGTGTCCGAAGTGGTAACGGCAGGCAGCAATGCGGATCTGATCATCGACAATTTTATAGACCAGCCGGTGCTCATCGGTGATACGCCGGGACCAGTAGCCCTGAAAACCGTGCTTGAGGGGCTCGGGCTTGCCGATTCCGTCGTTCCCGTTGCGTTCGACATCCTTGAGTAGTGTGTCGATCCGCTTGACGATCTTCGAATCCTGCGCCTGCCACCAGACGTAGTCCTCCCACGCAGACTCGTCCCAGACAAGTTTCATTCAGCCAGATCCCGGACAGTTCCCCCGCCGGACTCCAACCGATCGATCGACGCCAACAGCCGGCGGGCGTTCTCCGGACTCCTGAGCAAGTATGCCGTTTCCTTCAACGACTCATAGTCGTCGAGCGCAACCATCACCACCGGCTCGTGACCCGCCCGCGTGATGACGATTTCTTCCCGGTCATCGACGACGGCGTTGAGGACCTCGGCGTACCGCGCGCGAGACTCCGAGTAGGTCATGGTTCTCATGAGCACACCTCCAGTTACTACGTACAAGAAATTGTACGTATCCCGACATACTTCCGCAGTCCAAGGGGACGACCGGTGTTCGCCGACGACTTCGACGACACGGTTCAGCTTCGCGTCCTGCGCCGAGGCAGAAGCAGCCGGTGCGGCGCCGATCTACCAAGGCGAGCCCGGCTACTCGACGAAACTCGACCGGGACAAGGACGGTATCGCCTGCGACAAGTGATGCGGCGTCAAAATCGCGCGACGTCGTGCCGTGGTCGACGGTGCGGGTCACAGGGGGCACAGGGTTTGCCGGGTCCGGTTCCAGAACGGAAACAACTCGGGGCTGCCGGCGTCCGGGTGTTGCCGTTGCGCCTGGTCGATGAATTCGAGGACCGTCTTTCCGGTGGTGTGCGAGAGTGCGCAGGCGTCCAGACTCAGCTTCGCCGACGCCACGAACCCGATCCGCTCGGCGTACGGGCCCAGGACCCCGGAATCGACGAACGGAGGGAGGCCTGGCCCCCACCGGTTGAAGGCGGACTGCAACCCGAAATCACAGGGCTGCCCGAAGAGTTCACTGCACGTCGTCGGTCCGCCGTGGACCATGACCGCGGTATCGGGCAGCGGGCGCGGCGGCTCGGGCGGGTGCGGTCGCGACGCGACCGCCCACACCACCAGCACCGCGGCGCCGACCACCAGGCACACCAGCACCGCCTTCAGGACCTGCTTCATCGCTCACTCACCTCGTCACACACCTTCATTGCACCACTCCTGCCCTGCGGCCGACCCGAAAAACCGGTGGACGGCAACGAGAAGGCCGGAACGCGAGCGCTGTCGTGGGTCATCGGCGGGGTATATGCGTAGATCCACCTCATAGAGGCCGCTACAACCGTGCGCGGCCGGCCACCTCAGATGCGAGGCCCCGCCACCGGTCCGCACCGGCGGGGGTCAGTTCCGCTTCCGCGGCGCCCGTTCGAGACTGTTGAGCTCATCGAGAACCCGGTCTACGGCGGTGGTCGGGATCCGTAAGTCTGTGCCCTCCGAGACCCGGAGGCGGTCGCGGACGTAGGCGAGCATGGCGAGCTCACGCTCGACGTCGGCTACGTTTCGCTCGCTCACGGCCTTAGCATCCCACCCCAGCGGAGTGCGAGTAGGAACTATGCCTCCCGCGTGGCGCCGAGCAGAACGCCGACAACGCAGCGCGGACCACCACTCCGCCCTTGCGGGACATGGCGTCACTCCAGTCGACACCCATTGCATATCGAGCGAATGACACCAAGTATCGGGCGGGCGGCGCACACCCTTAGACGATCCGCCCAGGCCGGGGGCCAGCTCGACCAGTGTCGCAAGGGACGGGATCGCGGGGAGAGTGCCACCCTCTCCCCGGGCGGTCAGTGACCCGTCCACACCGCGCTAGTGGACGAGGCCACCGCTCATGTCCACCGCGTCGAAGCCGTTCTCCACCAGCAGGTTCGCAGCCCCGGCCGAGCGAATTCCGCCGGTACAGAAGGTGATGAGCAGACGGTCGTCGGGGAACTCCAGGCAGCGGTCGAGCAGTTCCTCGAGTGGCGCGTGCACGGCGCCGGGGATGTGTACCCGGTTCCACTCGAACTGGCGGCGGACATCGACAACGAGGGCACCGTGTTCGACGAGGCGGACCGCCTCCGCGGCGCTGATCGCCGGCGGTCGGCGCAGATAATGCCTGAGACTCATGCGCTGCGCGCCTCCTGCCGCAGGTTGACCATCGTGAGAGGGCCGCTGAGCACGGGCACGAGCGCACCAATGCGGGTCCGGGTCGGCAGGCCGCGACCGAGCAGTGCCGTGACGGCGACGGACAGGTAGAGCGCACCGTGGATCGGGCCGAGGACACCGGCGACCGCGGCGTCGTGCACGGTGCCGAGGTTGGCCAGCAACCCCAGGACGCTGACGGTCTCGAGTGCCGAGAGCACGGCCAGCGTGCGCAGCAACCCGGTCATACGTAGCTCGATCCGGGTCGCACGATCATTAGCACGACGACGACCACCCACAACAGGTTGAACAGGCCGGTCACCATGCCGAGGCGCCGGAGTTGGATTCCGTCGTCGGGTGTGGTGAGCGCCTGTTGTTGGAGCGGGGCGATTTGCAGGGCGAGCAGTCCACCGGCGATCGCGGTGAGCACCATCGCGACCACAACCCAGACCTCGCTCGTGCGGCCTTGCACGGTGGCGAGGAGAAGGCCGACGACCGGGACCGCGATCGCCAGGACGCCGTAGAGGCGGGTGATCCGGTGCAGCACCCGGGCGGTGTTGATGTTCCGCTCGATCTGCTGCGCACCGCACACTGTGGCGGTCACCGGTGCGTGTCGGGGGAACAGGCTGGTGGCCACCGCGACCGGGCCCACGAAGAGGATGCCCGCCACGACGTGGAGGGTGAGCAACAACGATTCCATGACCTTCAGCCTAACTGAAGGTTGGCGGGTGAGGTGTCAGTCAGTCGCCGACATCACCCGCACCATGTGCGCCCGCAGCGCCTCGGTCAGCTCGGGATGCTGCGCGGCGAACTCGTCATCGAGACGGGCCACTACCTCGGCCGCGCGAGCCAGCAGTGATTCGCCCTCCGCCGTGATCCGCAGGGTCGAGGCGGCCCCGGCGTGCGCGGTCGAGTCGTCGACCAACCCGGACTCGACGAACGCCGCGACCGCCGTGTGAGCGCTCTGCACGGTGATGCGGGAACGCCGAGCGAGCTCACTGAACGAGATGCCCGGCGTCCCGCGGATGTGCCCCAACAGCCCGTACTTGCGGGTAGTCAACCCGAGCGGCTTCAAACCGTCGGTGAATGCCGCCTCCCACACCCGGCTCACCGTGAGCAGCGTGACCGTAGGACTGAAAGGCGGAGGCTGCGACATGGGAGCAGGCTACCCACACCGCACCACCACAGCTCAATTTGTGGGCGAACCGTCGATTCCCCCCTCAGAGTTCACGCCGAGAGAAGCCGAACTCCACCCCGGCCCTGACCAGCCTCGCCGGTGCCGGCGAAGACCCGACACCGGCACCGCTGACGCGGACAACCGCCACCGCACGGCGCCGAAGATCATCGTCCCGCAGGCTCATAGCCTCCCTGGCAGGACGGCCACACTTTGGAACAGGGCAATGTTGCGACTCACGCGACCGGCGTCGCTACCTGAGCATCACGGAAGGCTCGCTCGAGCTCGGCCGAAATCCGCCGCGGGACAACACCTCGTGACCCTCGCTGATCGCCCACTCACGAATCTCCTTCGGCGACGTCTTCACCGGAGCCTCACTCCCCACTTCCCTCGTCACCGAGACCCATTTTGACCCAGTTGTGCAGGGTCGCCTCGGAAATCCCGAAGTCTTTCGCGATCCCGAAGCCGTTCCCCGAAGAGTTTCCGCCGCGACGTGGTCGCCGCAAGCGAGAAGACCCGCTGAGCCAGTGCAGCCCCCTTCGATCACTTGTCATCGTGCAATCTATCCGGTGGGGATTTCGCAAAGTTGCGAC
The DNA here is from genome assembly GCF_056402775.1 of Rhodococcus sp. P3_B8. Taxonomy (NCBI): domain Bacteria; kingdom Bacillati; phylum Actinomycetota; class Actinomycetes; order Mycobacteriales; family Nocardiaceae; genus Rhodococcus; species Rhodococcus sp. P3_B8. Next base: position 48,267 of record NZ_JBFUGT010000012.1, on the reverse strand, counting down.
GTTAATTCGGAAAGTAGATGCTGACAATCTCAGCAATACAAACCGGCTTGTCGGCATTCTCGCGTTCGATCGTGACGGCCGTGACAACCTGGACGCCCGAGGGAACGGTTTCAACGTCTGCTATTTCAACCCCAGCCCGAATCCGTGAACCGACGGGAACGGGTGCCGGGAATCGAACCTTGTTCGACCCGTAGTTGATTCCCATTCGGACGCCGTCGACAACGTAGACCTCCCATACAAGCATCGGGATCATCGAAGTCAGCAGATGTCCGTGGGCGATGGTGGCACCGAACGGTCCGTCAGCAGCCCGTGAGGGATCGACGTGAATCCACTGGTGGTCACCCGTCGCGTCAGCGAACGCGTCGATTTTCTCCTGTGTGAGGGTGTGCCATGACGAGTAGCCGATCGGGGTGTTCGCCACCGCGTGCAATTCATCGATTCCGTTGAGTGTCTTCATACTTTGGGCCCTCCGGCGACGTAGAGAACCTGCCCGGAGACGAATCCGGCTCCCTCACTGGCAAGGAATGAGATCGCGTGTGCGATGTCGTCGGGGACCCCAACTCGGGCGACGGGGATGTCGGCGGCCGCCCGCTTCTTGAGATCGTCGAATTTCATTCCCATTCGCGCTGCCGTCGCGGCTGTCATCTCGGTCTCGATGAAACCGGGAGCAACGGCGTTGGCGGTAACGCCGAATTTGCCGAGTTCGAGGGCCAGGGTTTTGGTAAAACCTTGCAGCCCGGCTTTGGCTGCGGCGTAGTTCGCTTGACCGCGGTTTCCGAGCGCCGACACGCTCGAGAGGTTGATGATCCGTCCGAAACCGGCCTGAGTCATGTGTCCCTGAACCTCTCTCGTCATCAGGAACGAGCCACGCAAGTGGACGTTCAGGACGGTATCCCAGTCGGTGGCCGACATTTTGAACAGAAGATTGTCGCGGGTGACGCCAGCGTTGTTGACCAGAACGACCGGCGCTCCGAGCTCCGTTGTGATCTTATCCACTGCTTTCTCGACACCAGTTCCGTTGGAGACGTCTGCGCCGACAGCAAGTGCAGTGCCTCCGGCCTGAGTGATCGTGTCGACCACGTACTGGGCGGCGGCCTCCTCGAGGTCGAGGACGGCGACAGCGTGGCCGTCTGCGGCGAGCCGCCGTGCGACGGCGGCGCCGATTCCCCGTGCAGCACCGGTGACGATTGCGGTACGGCGGTGTTCGGGATGAGGTGATGCGTTCACGAGATGGAGTACCTCTCAAGGATTGGATCGATGTGACTTCGGGTCAGGAGAGCGTTCGAGGATCAGTACCATGCCCTGTCCTCCACCTACGCACATGGTTTCGAGGCCGAACTGCTTGTCGTGTGTCTGCAGTGAGTTGATGAGGGTGCTGGTGATCCGCGCACCGGTCATGCCGAACGGGTGGCCGATGGCGATGGCCCACCGCTGACGTTCGGTCACTGTTCGCCGACACCGAGCATGAGGTCGTCGATGGCGCTTGGATCGAGTGCGGGTAGATTCGCCAACGTGGCCGTGACCATCTGGACGGGGAGGTCATCGAGCCGAATGTCCTTCAATGGAGCCCTTGATGGCTCTTCCGATCGACGAACGTGCAGGGGCGACGATGACAACTTCAGGCATGGTTGTTCCTCGAATCGGTGATTGCTGTACGTGGAAGAAGGTGGAGGCGAAGGTTCAGCCGGCGCAGCCGGAGATCCCGCCGTCGAGCGGAATGATGGTGCCGGTCAGGTAAGAGCCGGCACGGGAGGCCAGGAACCGGACCGTGCCGATCAGGTCGTCGGTTTGTCCGTAGCGGCCCAGCGGGACACGCTCAAGCAGCTCTGCCTCGACCTCTGGATCCGCCGCGACGTGTCCGAGCATGTCCGTCAAGACCGGTCCGGGGGCGATCGCGTTGACAGTGATGCCGTCGGAAGCCAGTTGCTTGGCTAAATGGCGGGTGACCATGTGCAGCCCGGCTTTGCTCGCACTGTAGGAGTAGTTCTCCCAGCTAGGTGTAGCCAAGGCATCCACGCTGCCGATGTTGATGACACGAGCGGGCCGGTCGGGGCGTGCCGCATTGCGAAGAAGCGGAAGCGTTCCCGTGATGAGGTAGAACGGAGCGACAAGGTTGGTGTTGAGCACCTTCGTCCAACCGATGAGGGGAAACTCTTCAAGTGGCGCACCCCAGGTGGCCCCGGCATTGTTCACCAGGACGTCGATGCTTGTCAGGTGCTCGCCGAGCCAGTCGACCAGACCGGTCACCCCTTCGGCCGACGACAGGTCACTGGCGACGGGGGTGCAGCGTCCTGCCGTTCCCGCAGCGTCTGCCTCGGCATTGATGGCTTCGGCCGTCGCGCGGCACTGTTCTTCCTTTCGGCTGGTGATGACAACGTGGGCACCACCCAGTACCAGGCCGCGGGCGATCGTGGCGCCGATCCCTCGTGAGCCACCGGTTACGACGGCGGTCCGCCCGGCGACAGAGAAGAGGGTGTCGGGCGCCGGTCGCACTTCTGAGGTGGTTGCACTATTCATGCCATCTACGCTAGGTCCGCATTGGCGTTATCTCCTGGGGGGCAGCGCACTTCGCTTGCATCGCGCGCAGCAGACACGCGCAGACCCCGGTCGTCGAGCGGGCCCGCGGGCCGCTGATTCAGTCGTTTGCGGATGCCGCAGAACGTGTGTCGGACGGGCGCTCACCGAAGGCCCGCCGGTACGCATTACTGAAGGTGCTGAGGTCGCCGAATCCTGAGGAGTAGGCCACCTGAGTCACGCTCTGGTGGCTCCAGCCACGGTCCTGCAGACGCAACCGCGCCAACGCCAGACGCTCCTCTCGGATGAGATCCGACGGTGTTGTCCCAATCCGCTGCAACTGGGCCTGAACGTGCCGGAGCGACCAGCCGAGGCGCGCCGCTGCCACGGCTCCTGTGAGGTTCGGGTCGTGCGCATTCTCTCGAACAAAGCGCCGGATGGCGGTGACCAACCCTTCCTGAACATCGACGGAGGGGGTGGCCGTGTCTGCGTTGTAGGCGAGCGCCACGAGATCGACGATTCGGTCGGCTATCGCATCGAACTGACTCCCGGTGAGCTCGTGCCGCTCCCTGCGCAGACTACTGACCACGTCGACAACGATGCGTCCCAGTCCAGATGTCGCACCGAGGACGGTGCCAGCCTGCGGCAATGTCGGCACCCGCGCCTCGATCCGGTCACGTGGAATCACGAATGCAACAGAAGAGAAGCCATCACCATGGCGCAGAACAGTCGCGGTGTCCAGCGATGTGAGAGCCATGACCGCCGGTGTGATCGTGGCTTCACGACGATCCTGCTCGAGGATCACTTCGCCCCGGACCGGTAGGAGCAGTTCGTAGGCGCCATGTGGATGTCGACGGATGTCCGCTGCCGTGCGGGAGAGGACCTCCGCTTCGCCCCACCAACGAACTAGCTGGTACGTGTCCGAATGTTGATGCTGAAGGGTTCCCTGGTAGCCGTCCGCAAGGGAGAAGGCCATCGGACAGTGAATCGACGAGACCTGATCGCGCCACCAATCACCGCGCTCGCGCTGGTCGTGCTCGTTGCTGCGCAACGTATCGACGGAATACAACGTCAGAGCACCTTCTCACACCGCTATGCCGAAACTGCGACTCGTGCCACCGTCGACGCTAGCGCGCGCCGGCGCCCACGCCAACGGCGTGATCATCGCAGAGCCCGCTTGAGTAGCTTTCCTGTCGCGTTCATCGGCAAGGTATCCCTGAACTCCACCAGGCGCGGGTACTTGTAAGCCGCCAACCGTTCCCGTGACCAGCCGATCAGGTCTTCCTCCTTCAACTCCGATCCGGGCTCGCGGATGACGAAGGCTTTCACTTCCTCACCGATTCGCTCATCGGGGATTCCGACGACGGCCACGAGGCTGACCTCTGGATGGCCGATGATCACCTCCTCGAGCTCGCGCGGATAGACGTTGAAGCCTCCCCGCACGATCAAGTCCTTGGCGCGATCGACGATGGAGTAGTAGCCGTCCTCGTCTCGCGTTGCGATATCGCCCGTGCGGAACCAGCCGTCGCGGATCACTTCCTTTGTCGCCTCGGGCCGCCCCAGGTATCCCTTCATCACGTTGTATCCACGTACGGCGAGTTCTCCTGGTTCACCGACGGGGACCTCGTTCCAGTGATCGTCGATGAGCTTCACCTCTACTCCCCAGATCGGTTTGCCGATCGATCCCGACCGATTTGGTTGGTCGAGCGGGTTGAACGTGACGGTGGGACTGGTTTCGGAGAGTCCGTAGCCTTCCCGGATCCCGACACCGAAGACATCCCTGAACCGCTCCAGCACATCGACGGGCATGGCAGCTGCGCCGGAAAGCGCGATTCGCAGGAGACCGGCGAGGTCAACGTCTATTCCGTCAGCGGCCTTGTTGAGCAGAGCCCAGTACATCGTCGGGACACCGGCGAAGACTGTCACCCGGTGCTGCGTGATCAACGCCAGGGCCTCGGCTGCGTCGAATCGTGGCAGCAGGACCAGGGTGGCCCCCATTGCGAAGCCGGCGTTCAGCTGTACGGTCTGTGCGAACGAGTGGAAGAGCGGAAGAGTGACCAGGTGTACGTCGTCGGCTCGGGCGTCGAGCAGTTGGTTATGCCCGATGGCGTTGAGGACCATGTTGGCGTGGGTGAGCTCCGCCCCCTTCGGCTTGCCGGTCGTCCCGCTCGTGTACAGGACCACCGCTGTGTCCGTTGCCTCGGTCACCTGCAGGACCTCTTCCGCGGGGTGTTCGGCCAATGCGTCAGCCAGGGTAGTTCCCACGCCTGGCTCATCGAGCACTGCGGAGCCAAGGGTGACCAGATGCTCACAGGACTCGACGTCCTGGAATCCGCGCCACGCCTCGTCGTCGAGCCCCAGCACGGTACAGAAGTACGCCGTCGCGCCCGAGTCACGGAGGTGGTAGGCAACCTCCTCCCGCTTGAGCATCGTGTTGAGCGGCACGACGGCTCCACCGGCCTTGAGGATGCCGAAGTAGACAATCGGAAACTCGACAACATTCGCGATCGTCAGGGCAACGCGGTCGCCTGGGCGCAACCCCCGTGAGAGAAGAAAACGGGCAACACTGTTCGCAGCCGCATCGATCTCACCGAAGGTGAGGGTTCGGTCACCTTCGATGACAGCGGTTCTGCCGGGAGTGCGTCGAGCAGTGTCGGCAAGCATGGTGGCCAGGTTGAGCATGATCCTGCTTTCAGATAATGACGGTGTGACGTTGTGAATGTGGATTGCCGACTCAGGACCAATCCCAGTCGTACTCAGCTCCCACCCGCTTCGCCAACGGCTTGAACATGCGCTCTTCGTAAGTCGCCATCGTGTCGAGGCCGGGAATAGGCGCGAGGTTCAGGATCTCGGCAAGCCGCTCGACGTCGAGTTCAGGTTTCGGCAAGCCCGCAGCAAGCGCGAACCTCTGAAGCTGGTTGGTGAAGCTCTCATTACACGGCGGCTTCCCGAAGTTCACCGGATGCTTCATCGCCTCATCGAGGGCTACGAACTCCACGCCACGCTCGAGGAATGCCTCGAGGATCGGAGCGAGGGTGTCACGAGAGATCGTGGTGCCGTGTACGAGCCAGATGAGAGGCGCGTCGGCACCGAACAGGGTATGCGCGGTGTCCGCGTGCTGGTAGAGCATGTCAACAGCGGTCGACACGTGCAGGTCGCGTACCTGCTTCTGCACGTCCTTGTCGCCTAGGGTCATCGCGCGGAAGTACGGCATGATGAACGCGAAATCACTGAACCAACTGGTGATCGGGGCAGTGCGGTAGCCGAGATCAGCGAGGTAGTTCTCGACTTCCCCTCGACGTCGTTCGGATCCTGACGACATGTCCATGGGGTGCCGGAAGTACTTCGACGGTGCGGCGTCGATCAGATGACCGATGTACTTCTCGGCCGTCTCAAAATCGCGTCGGAATGCCGCGTCGGGCATCCAGCGCAGTGGAGCGTGCTGGTGAGTGTGGTTACCCAGGTGATGGCCTGCTTCGGCCCACGCCTCGAAGGCCTCGATTTGCTCTGGCTCGTTCTCGAGCCGGTATGTGTGAGAGAAGCCGTAGGTGCCCTTGAGTCCGTAGTCGTTCAGCGTTTTCGCCACGGAACGCGTGATGTCGGTGGGAGTCGTGTCGTCCGGCATGGGAACGCCGTCCCACAGGACGAAGTCATCGATCGTGACCGCAATCTTAAGAGGTCGGTCGGCGCGTGTGTCATTCATTGCGTTGACTCCGGATCTACCAGGAGGGCTCCTCGGCGCGAAGCCCATTTGTCACCGACCCTATGAAGTGATGGACATCACGTCTTGGCTGTTTGCGCGCACCTGCTTTCCTCAGGCGCATCGCATTCGGCATCGAGATGCGCGCCGTGCGCGCTCTTCGCATCCCGTGCGCATAGGGCCAAGTTTCGCCTTGTCATGACTTCTACCGTCGTTGGTGACGAAGGAGTAGCACACCGTGAATTCATCACAACAGATCGTCCTCGCGCAGCGCCCCCAAGGCCACGTGAGCTTGGAGGACTTCCGCGTGGAGGACGTCGCCCTGCCCGAACTCAAGGCTGGCGACGTCGCACTCGAGACCCTCTTCATCTCGATCGATCCGGCCATCAGGGGCTGGCTCGACGACCGACCGAGTTACCTTCCGCCAGTCGCAATCGGAGAGCCAGTTCGCGCTTTCGGACTGGCCCGCGTGACCGCCTCACGCAACAGCAACTTCACCCCGGGCGACATCGTTCGTGGCTTCGTCGGCTGGCAACGGCACCAGATCGTCAGCTCACCCGGCACTGACTGGGACCGGATCGCATCACGCGAGGTCGTTCCCTTGGAGCACTACCTTGGCGTCCTCGGGATGACGGGCCTGACCGCGTGGGCCGGAGTGTGCGACATCTTGCGGCCGGAACCAGGGCACACCGTTCTGATCTCCGGCGCCTCTGGCGCAGTCGGAAGCGTGGCAGTCCAGCTCGCGAAGCAGGCGGGCGCACAGGTTGTCGGCGTCGCAGGAGGCGCCGAGAAGTGCTCGATGGTGGCCCGGCTGGGCGCCGACGCCGTCGTCGACCGCAAGGCCCCTGAATGGAAGGACCAGCTCGAGGCGGCAACACCGAACGGCATCGACCGCCTCTTCGAAAACTCGGGGGGCCCGATGTTCGAGGCATCGATCGCCCGGCTGAACAACCACGCACACATCGCGTTGTGTGGCCTGATCGACGGCTACAACTTGACCGAACGCCCATCCGGCCCAAAAAATTTCGGACAGCTTCTCACCAAGCGTATCCTCACACAGGGATTCGTCGTGCTCGACTACTTGGACCGTGCGGCAGAGGTTGAAGCCACGCTCGCCGAACTCATCAGTTCCGGACAGTTGGAGGCCGTGCAATCGGTATTGCCCGGATTCGAGCAGCTGCCGGCCGCCTTCGTGGACTCGTTCTCCCACGGCCAACCAGGCAAGCTCATCATCGATCTGACTGCGTAGCCCGCCTCTGAAGCCACCTCAGCCGGAGGTTCGTATCCCGTCACCGCGCAGCCGGGATACAGCCTCCGACGCATGCAAAGGATATCCGGCCGACTTTTGCCTGGGAGCTGGTGGAGTCCCTGGGAGCTGTACGCATTAAGGGCAGTCGAGTGCGCCAGACCTTGTATTTGAACGCGCTGCGGAGCGGCGACGGCACCCGAAGTGGCGTTCAGCGATTGTGCATGTCCAACAAGTTGTGCGTCAACGAGCCAAATCAGGACATCGCGGCTAGCGCGGGTCGCGATGTGGTGTTGTGCAGGCAGGCCACCCCGGAGCCAGCGGGACCGAATCGTCGACCAGGTCCCGATCCGGGTCCGCCACCCGCAACAACCACCGAAATGAGTACCGCGGCCGCACGCTGCCCAGCGGCTGGCCGTACACCGGACAAGGCGCCCGCTCGCCCGCCGCTACGATACCGATGCCGTCCTGGGCGCGCGCGTGGAACCAGGACTAACCCACCGGCCGAGCGGCGTCTTCCTATTCGGAACCGCCACTCGACACCGAACGCTCACTGCGCCACAGCACGCCACTCGTCGGTGCGCTCAGGCGTTGCCTGCGCCAGTGCCTTCAACGTCGCTTCCCGATCAAGATTCTTGCCGTAGACCCGGGTTCCCGGCTGCTGACGCCAGGAATCTTCGACAGTGCCCGCGTCGACAGGGTCGAAGCCGAGCTGATTGATCAGATCGAATACCACCTGCTTCTGCAGTGCGTCGTCGCCGGCGACGGGGATCGCGATCCGTCCGCTCGACCCTTCCGGTAGGCCCTTCTCGAGAAGGTGCTTCCACCAGATTCCGTTGAATGCCTTAAACACCGGAACTCCGAGATGTTCTTGCACCCATTCACTTTCTGCCTGACCGCCTTCGATGGCGGCGATCAATCCGTCTCGCTGCTGCGGGTAGTAGTTGTTGGTCTCGATCACCGGAGCACCATCGGCAGCGCCGGCGAGGATGTCGGCGGGAAGGTCCACGACGTTCTTCTGCGGGATGCTCACGATCACCAGGTCTGCACCCTCGGCGGCTTCGGTGTTCAGTACCGCCTTTGCGCCGGTCTCCGCCTCGAGGTTTGCGAGGGTGTCGGGTGTCCGAGAGTTCGAGATGCGCACATCGTGACCGAGCGCAGTCAGCCTGCGTGTCAGTGTGCCACCGATCTGACCAGCTCCGATGATTCCGATGCGCATATCTCTTGTGCTCCTTCGTCGAGTGCCGCGATACTTTGCGACTGCTGTATGCGTCAACAACGAAGACCGTCGGATAGTTCCGCGTGGGCGCATTCCGCTCGTCCTGATTCAAATACTTGATAGTTCGGCTCAGACGGCCGACGGTCCGCTTTCTCGGTCCTTCGTGGGTGAGTGGATTACCCCGATTGCGGCACGGATCGTGCTGTACGTCGTGAGCTGCTCTTGGAACTCGCGTTGTGGCGGGGTGAGCCCTACTTGCCGCGAAACGTGCGGGAGCATCGCGGACCCCGGCGCCGGACGCCGTGTGCCGCGGGCCCAGCCGGTTCGCCCACGCGTGTTTCGCAGCGTCAGGTGATGGTGTAGCCGAGCTGATAGGCCGCGCTGTCGATCGGTCCGGACAACCCGGGATGCGACCACGGCAGCGACAACGCTGGCAGCGCAGGAAACGCGTCGGCGGCGCGTTCGGTGATCGCGATGCAGACACCGCCGGCGAACCGGCCGCGGTAGGCGATCCCATCGAGATCGTCATGGGCCCGGTGAATGGTGCGGGCCCAGTGCTGGGTTCGGCCGTGGTCGCGGAGTCGAGGGCGTGGTTGCCGCCGACCCGGGTCGCCCACGCCCCCTCCCCGATGCCGGACACATCGAGCAGTCTCAGCGGGCGGGTGAATCGCAGCCCGGTCAGATACGGGTCGCCGCGGTGCCGGTCGATCACCCGGGCGCTCTGAAACGCCTCGGCCAACCCGCCGCGAGGACTGACGGCGCCGTACCAGATGCCGTAACCGGGACGCGCCACCGACCGTGGAGATCCGACTACGAGCCGTCCCCGCGGTGCGTGACGGCGCACGCATCGTCGACGTACCCGAACGGTTCGAGGTCTCCTGACAAACTGTCACGACAGGCGCAAACAGTACGAAGCCGGAGGTCTGGACGGACTGTCCAAGATCGCGCGCCGTCCCCATTCGTTCCCAAGACGCCCCTGTACCGCTCACCCCTGTTCGGGCTCCCGTCTCAACCGCAGCCTGCACGCCCACATCAAACTTGATTGAGCTCGAACGATCAGAGTTCTTCGCGTCGGGTCTGGTCAACGAACCAGGCCGCGATCTGTGCTCGTGAGGTGAATCCGAGCTTGGTCAGGATGTGTTCTACGTGGCCTTGGGCGGTACGGTCCGAAATGACGAGACTGGCGGCGACCGCTCTGTTGGTCAATCCCTTGGCTACAAGGTCGGCGACCTGCCATTCACGTTTTGTCAGGTTTGTCGCGATACCGGCGGGCGGCGTCGTGACCCTGGGCGGCTCGCTCAGGGCATAAACAATGGCACCTTGAATTCCGAGCGCCCGCCCTTCCCGGACGGCCTGAAAGGCGCGCTCACCGAGTGCATGGCGAATCCGGCGCTTGTTCGCTTAATGGTGGACGAGGAGGTGGGGGAACATCACCGTCGAGCTGCCCACGGTGTGCCCCAATTCCTCGGCGGCGCCCATTAGAGCCGCAGCACGCTTTGCACGGCTCTCGTCACAGAGCCACGCGAGGGACTCCAGACACACGGTGACGGTAATTTGATCGTCCGCCAGTCGGCCGAGCCGCAAACTCTGTTCAAGCAAGCGGGCGGCACGATTAGAATCTTCCTGCCGCACCACCCCAACGCCCATGGACCACAACGAATACGAGCGATAAATCGACTCGCCCAGGCTCTGCGTCATCGCGTGACATGCCATCGCCCGCGGAATGTCCTCACGCATCCGTATGCCAAACCCAGCAGGTACAGAACTGCAACCTTCCGATGGTCATCGTTCAGTGTCGCGTAAATATCGCGGGATTCTTCCAGAAGTCCGCTCGCACGCCGAAGGTCGCTGTTGCTGATCGCGAGTAGTCCTTCGGCTTGGGCGACGAGTACATGCGTCATCGGATCGTCGATCTGCTCAGCCAAGGATCGCCCCTCCTCGACCAGGGCAGTCGCCGCGGGGATGTCACCCTGCAGTTCGGACAGCACACTGCTGTAGTACAGGGCTTTGACGCGTGTCGCGGTGGACTGCCGGGGATGGCAGGCTAGGGCGCGGTCGAGCCAGTACCGTCCCTCGGTGAGCTTGCCGCGGGTAAGCCAGAAGGGGTAGAGCGCTGCTGCGATCCGCAGCCCGGCCTCGGTGTCGGTATCGTCAGACTCGGACAGGCACAGCGTCATCGCCTCACGGAGATTCGACTGCTCGCGCCCGAGACGTGCGATCCATTTCAACTGCTGGGAACTGACCCACTCCGCCTCCGCTGTCAGTGCCGGCTTCTCGTACCAATCCCGGTGCCGCCAGCGCAACGCCTGGTAATTCGCTGGACTGCTCTGCTTTGTGTCGGCCGTAGTCACGCACCGTCTCGAGAAGGCGGAAACGGACCACTCCGCCCGGAACATCCCTGATCAGGATCGACTTGTCGACAAACGCTGTCAGCATGTCCAGCAGATCCTCAGGAGCCACCTCTCCCTCGCAAATACCCTCCGCCGCATCCAATTCGAAGATTCCGGCGAATACCGACAAGCGTTCCCACAGCTGCTGTTCCGGGGAACTGCATAGGTCGTAACTCCAGTCCATTGACAACTGCAGCGTCTGTTGGCGCCCTCGGCGCTCCACGACTTCCCAGGGTCAGCAGTTTGTACCGGTCATTCAGTCGTTCGGCGATTTGATCGGCGGACATCGCCCGCAACCGCGCGGCCGCCAACTCGATCGGCAGGGGTAGGCCTTCAAGCGCACGGCAGATGTGCGCTACCGTGATCCGGTTGTCCTCGATCAACTCGAACCTGGACACCGCGGCGGCGGCACGTTCCATGAACAGCGTCACGGCGTCGTACTGGGGCAGGCCGCGCAGGGACAACTCATCGTCCGTGTCGGGAATCGTCAGCGGCGGTACGCGCCGTATCGCTTCCCCTTCGATATCGAGGGCCTCCCGGCTCGTGGCCAAAATCCGAAGCTCGGGACAGGTCCGAAGCAGTTTCCCGGAGAGCGTGGCGACTGCATCCACCAAACGCTCGCAGTTGTCGAGAACGTGCCGAACTCGGCAGACAGATCACCTCGCCGGCGTCCATGCGGCCCAACAGTTCGACGCGCTCGGTCCCGCCGAGAGCCCTGTGGGGATGGCCRGCAATCCGGCGGCGGCATGGCAACCGCCGCAATCACCCTGACCGACTCTCCGAAATTCAAGCTCGCCAGGAGCGCCCCGGCAGTGCAGCGATGAACATTGAGGAACCGGCGTGGGCGTTAAGCATCGCCGTCACCGGCGCGACTGTGCTGCAGCCTTCGGCATCCGGAGACTCTGATCTCAACTTCATGAAATTCAGACTTAGACGCGCCCCGGATGCTGTTCTATCCAGGAGTCGAGACTTCGCCGCGAGATCCGCGCGTGCCCGCGCGAGAACACCCGGTGAGCTGCCAACAAAGCAGTCGTTGTCGAGTCGGTGATCTCGTCGAATGCGTTAACCTCGATCCGGGCCGTAGAGCGCTGCTCGGCGGGCGAAGCGCGTCGGCCAAGCATCTCGGACAATGTGAGTGGGTCTTTACGTGCCCGCTTCGCGCGCGCCGGGCGCTGTACCATCCCTCATCCACGCGATACGTCGCTCCACTCCCTTCAACGCCATGTCGGGATGGGGCAGGATGAAGAAGCGATTGGTTCGGATCGCGTCGACAACCATCTCTGCTACGCGGCCCGGTTCCAGGCCGGACGCGGCGGTAGTGTCTGCCAGACGCTCGACCGAAGAACGCCGAACGGGATCTGCCAACGTGGATACGACGCCGCTGGGCCGGTTGCGTTCGGACTCTGTCATGCGTGTTTTGACCGGACCTGGGCACAGCACCGAGACCCCGATCGACTCTCCTGCCGTTCGCAATTCGATCTCGAGATTTTCACTCATCCCCAGAACCGCAAACTTGGATGCAACGTAGGGGCTCATTGTTGGTGCACCGGTCGCGAATGCAGCCACCGAGCAGGTGTTGACAATGTGCGCCTCGGGTTGTTGCCGGAGGAGAGGGAGAAACTCCCGGCAGCCGTGGAGGACGCCGTAGAAGTTGACATCCATCACCCACTGCCAGGTTCGCAGGGGAATGTCGGCGAACAACGCGCCGCTGTCGACCCCCGCGTTGTTGCACAGGATATGGACACCGGCGAATTCGTCGATCGTGCGTAATGCCAGGTTGTGCACACTCTCCGGATCCGATACGTCTGTCTGGACACCGATAGCGTCGGCTCCTGATGCCCTCAGGGCCGAAACTGCGATATCCAAACTGCCTTCTTCGATATCGGCAAGTACGACCTTCACGCCTTCCCCGGCAAAACGTTCTGCCATTGCGAATCCGATCCCGCTGGCGCCGCCAGTGACGACTGCAACCTTGCCTTCGAGCTCTACCATGCCGATCTCCTGATCCGAAACAGTCACCGTGGGAGGATTGAAAGTTCTGCCTGGCAGCACTTCCTGTGCTGATCAGGATTCATGGACCTTCCGGTGCCTGCGGCGCACAAATCCGATCACCGCCGCCGCAGCACGACTCACGCAGTCGAGTCACACACCAACCGAAGTGCGCGACCCGACTGGATCAGGGAATCCGAGCGAGTTGCCCCGTCACTCGAACAATTCGGGTATGCGCGTCATTGCCTCGAAATACGGATCCGCACCGGTGAACGTGGCTATCTCGATCGCCGACAGGATCTCCTCCACGCTGGCACCTGCATCCAGCGCGGCCCGCGTATGGATCTGCACGCCTGGGACGTATAGGTGTGTGACCACGCAATCAATGGCAATGTAGATCAATTCACGCAACTTCACTGGCAACGAACCGAATTGGGCCCCGACGGTGGAGAAGTTCATGTAGGCCTCGAACATGTCCGGGTCGAGCGCCAAGACATCGTCCCAGCTCTTGTGCCAGTACCCGCGCTTCTGTTCGAAATCCGCACGCAGGTTCCGCTGTCGGTCACTCAGCCCGGATGGAGGACGAATCCCCCGTTCGGACAGAACTTCTGCAACGGCCGGCGCCCCGATCGACAGCGCATGGATACTCATGATGCTGACCAGCTGCAATACGTCACGGACCTCGGCTCGACTCGCGCCGAGGTCGAGAGCGGCCCGCACATATGCACGCAGTCGCGGCCAATTCGTGCTGGCAGCGTTGCCTACGACAGCGACCCCAATCAGCGCGAGTTCGATAGGGGTGAGCGCCCCACGTGATCGGGGGACGTCGACCATAGCGCCAAATCTGTCGAAGAACTCTGGGGAATCGCGGTACTCGGCATCGAGCGTGTCGTTCCAATCACCGAGGTGACCGGATAGAGCCTGCACGGGGGCCAAATTCTCCTTGGAAATTGTCATCGGCATGCCTTCTCAGAGCTGAATCGCGACGGACTTGGTTTGCAGGTAGTGATAGACCGCGTCGGGTCCCTTCTCTCGGCCGAATCYGCTCGATTTGTATCCACCGAAGGGTGTGCGGATTCCGCCCGCGAAGTAGTTGTTCACCGATACCTGGCCGGCGTCGATTCGACCCGCCACGCGGTGCGCCCTGGCGAGGTCGTTGGTCCACAGTCCTGCTGTCAAGCCGTAGGGAGTGTCGTTCGCGATCCGGATCGCTTCCTCTTCGTCATCGAACACGATGACCGAGAGGACTGGACCGAAAATCTCTTCCTGAGCAATGCGCATGTCATTGCGCACGCCGGTGAATATGGTGGGTTGAACAAAGCGGCCGTCCTCCAGTCCTGCGACGTGTGCCGGGCCACCGCCCACGACCACTTCTGCACCTTCGGAGCGTCCGATGTCGAAGTATTCGAGGATCTTTCGGTACTGCTTCTCGGTGGTGATCGGTCCCATGTCGGGGTTGTCGATGCCGCGACCAAGACCGACGGCGCGGTCGAGCCGGGTCAGCCGTTCCACGAATTCGTCGTGGATGCTCGAGTGAACCAGTAAGCGGCTTCCTGCCATGCATACCTGGCCGGCGTTGAAGTTGATCGCGGTCAGCGAACCAGTTGCAGCTTTGTCGAGATCGGCATCGGCGAAAACGATGTTCGGTGATTTGCCGCCGAGTTCGAGGGTCACCGGGCTCAGATGGGTTGCCGAAGCGCGTAATACGGATTGGCCGGTGGGAACGGACCCAGTGAAGGCGATACGTCGGACATCACGATGCTCTACGAGCGCTGCACCGGCCTCGGCGCCGAGGCCGGTGACGACGTTGATCACACCGGGCGGGATTCCTGCGATTTCGACGGCCAGTCTGGCGAATTCGACGACCGCCATCGACGTGTCCTCGGCGGGTTTGACCACTGCTGTGTTGCCCCCGGCAATGGCGGGTGCGACACCGCGTGCGGTCTGCTGTAGGGCTGCGTTCCACGGGACGATGTGCGCGGTGACTCCGTATGGTTCGACGCGGGTGTACGAGTGAAATGCGGGGCCGAGAGGAACGGTTTCGCCGTGAATCTTGTCGGCTACTCCCGCGTAGTACGCGTAGTAGCTGGCGGTCAGTCGTACGTCGGCCTGTGCTTCTCGCAGCGGCTTGCCGTTGTCGACGGATTCGAGGTATGCCAGTACGTCGAGATTGTCGAGAATCGCCTTCGAGAGGGCGTTCATGGCATCGGCGCGAACGGAACCGTCTACTGCACGCCAACGTTCGAATGCGCGTTGCGACGAGGCGACTGCTTCGTCGACGACTGCGGAGTCGGACCGTTGGATTCTGGCGAGAACGCCGCCAGTCGCCGGGTCGATGCTGTCCATCGTCGCTGTACCTGCTTCAGGCAGTTCCTTGCCGTCGATGATCGAACCGTAATATTCCTTGTGCATATTTGTGAGTTCTTTCTCTGTAGCAAGGGCGGGTTCAGGAGCGAGCCGAGATTCCACCGTCGATGGGGAGGGTGACACCGGTGATGAACTCGGAGTCTGTAGATGCGAAGAACAGCGCAGCCTTTGCGACGTCGTCTGCTTGGGCGAGTCGACCGAGCGGGACTCCGGCACGCTGCGCGTTGATGGTCGCTTCGATGTCGTCTTGGTGCTCCATGAAGGTGCGGAGCATGGGTGTCTCGGTGGATACCGGCGCCACGGAGTTGACCCGAACCTGAGGTGCGAACTCGATCGACAATGCACGCGTGAGCTGAATTGCCGCACCCTTGGACGTGGAGTACGCGCTGTTGTTCGGTCGAGCCCGGAATCCAGAGAGGGATGCAGTGATGATGAAAGAGGCGCCGGGGCGCTGCTGCATGAAAGGCATGGCTGCGCGAGCCCCCAGCCACGGCCCCTTTGCGTTGACTGCCATGAGGGTGTCGAAGAAGTCGATGGACTGCTCTGCCAGGGGGCTCATCGGTGCCGCGACGCCTGCATTGGCCCAGAACACGTCCACGCCGCCGAAGGCCTCGACGGCGCCGCGAACGATCGTTTCGTTGCCTTCGAGTGTCGTGACATCGGCGACGACGGTGGATGCTTCGCCACCCTTCGAGCGGACCAGCTCTGCGGTCTCTCGTGCTGCGGTTTCGTCGCGGTCGGCGACGACGATCTGAGCGCCCTCCTGGGCAAACAGCAGCGCGCCTGCGCGTCCCATTCCGGATCCAGCGCCGGTGATGACTGCGACCTTTCCGTGTAGCTTCATGTGAAAGCCTTTCTTTCGGTGTTTGTTTCGAACTTCGAAATCATGGTCTGTTCAGAGGGCGGAATGCGGCTCCTCCGGATCGGCCTGGGGGGCCGGAGGGAACACTGCACCTGACTGGGCCAGGCGGTCGCACTCTGCTGGTGTCAGCGAAAGAAGCTCTTCGAGCACCTCGCGCGTCTGTTCGCCGAGACGTGGCGGGTATCGAAGAGGTGGAGTTTCGGTGTTCTCGAACAAGATCGGAGTCGCGACGCCCTCGAACGAGTGACTCCCGTCGGTCAGTTCGACGACCATCCCGCGGCCTGCACCGCGGGCGTCGTCGAGGGCCTCTGCGACATCGCGGATGGGCGCGCATGGGACTTGATGCCCAATCAGACGTGACACCCACTCGTCGGCGGGCTGTTGTGCGAACCCTTTCTCGAGGATGTCCCAGAGCTCGTCCTTGTGCTGCAGTCGTGTCGTTTGGTCGCGGAATCTCGGATCGTCGGGCAGGGACGGTTCTCCTACGGCGGCACACAGCCGCTCCCACATCGCCTGCGTATTGGCGGTGACGACGAACTCGGCGCCGTCCGAGCCGCGGAAGGATCTGTATGTGGGGATCGAATCGTGCCCGGCTCCCTGACGCCCCGGAGCCCGCCCGGACATCATTGCGTAGACGGACTGGTAGGAAAGTTGACCAAGTTGGGAGTCCAGCATGGAGACATCGATGATGCGGCCCGACCCGGTGTCTGCCCTGGACACGAGCGCCGAGAGCACCCCAATGACGGCGTACATCCCTGCTACGACATCGCCGGCCGGGACTCCAAGCCTTGCGGCAGGCTGGTCGGGATGGCCTGTCAGGCTCATCACTCCACTCATGGCCTGCACGATCATGTCGTAGGCGGGTCTCTGGTGGTGTGGGCCGAACTGGCCGAAACCACTGATGGACGCCCAGACCAAGTCGGGTCGCTCGGCAGTGACTGCGTGCTTGTCGATACCCAGGCGCGCGAACACTCCGGGCCGAAAGTTCTCGATGACCACGTCGGAGACCGCGATCAGTCGCAATGCGACGTCGAGTCCTTCCGGCCGCTTGAGGTCGAGGGCAACACTTCGTTTGTTGCGGTTGTTGGCCAGATAGTACGCACTGTCGTCGCCGAGGAAGTGCGGAGGGATCGATCGACTCGAATCTCCCACTGCAGGTTCTATTTTCACGATGTCTGCGCCGAGGTCTGCCAGCAGTTGTGTTGCGGACGGACCGGACAGGAACGTAGTGAAGTCCAAGACTCTGATGCCGGTGAGAGGTAGTGGCCGAACGGTTGATGGGTTCGCCATTGGGTTGATTCCTTCTTCGTAAGTGTCGCCACTATAAGCACAACAGTCGACGAATTACTAGCAACTCCTCAGAATCAGCCCCAGAGAGTCGACACTTGATGCTTCTAGCGGGGCCAGCGCGAGGATTGCGACTCCGGCTGGAGGTGACGCCGGGGCACCGATCGGGGGTTTATTGTGTCCGCATGGAGAGCGATGGGAACGCGGCGCGGCCGCTGAGTGTGTCCACAGCCGATATCGATGGAATTCTTGCCAGACTCCTCGGCGTGGACGAGCGCCAGGATTCCTTGGTCGGCAAAATCGCCATCGAAATCGCTCGGGACATAATCGAAGAGCGTGTCGGACAGTCCGACGACCTCAACTCGTTTGACCTGGCACAGCGATTCGGCACCAGCCGCACACCAGTCCGCGAAGCACTCCTCGTCTTGGAACGCCAAGGGATGGTCGAGGTCCCGGCACGTCGCCGACCCAGGGCCGCCGAGTTCACTCGACAGACGATCATCGAGATCTACGATCTACGCAGCGAGCTGTACGGTCTCGTTGCCCGCCAAATCGTGGAGAATGCCTCCGATGCAGAACTCGACACTCTGGAGCGACACCTCGCCGGCCTGGTAAGCGCAGCCGAGAGCGGCGACGACGATGCATACTTTTGGCAGGTTGTGTTGTTCCACGAACAAGCATCGCTCATCTGCGGGAACGCGACACTCAAGCGAACCATCGACGGGCTCGGGCTCCGCGTCATGCAGCTACGTCACCTCGGAATGGCACGTGGCTGGAGAATCGAACGCTCACTTGCCGACCATCAACGATTGATGCTCGCACTCCGCGAGCGAGACGGTCAGCTCGCAGCTGCACTCAACCGGGCGATGGCGACCAACGCTCTACCCGGCCTGCTTGCCATTGTCGACGGTAAAGGCCCCGACTCTCGCTAACCTGTCAGGAGTCGACACTTTTGCCTAATTCTCGCCGATAACCCTTGCTTTTGCTCACGCGATGGCAGTACTGTCGACTGTGATCCCGACGACATTGCCCAGCAGTCCAGCCGCTACGGCGAGACCGTCCCCCGCATGTCCGTTCTCGCCGAGCTGTTGAGCAGCCACCGAAGTCCACCCCCACGGCGAGCGGTCGACTTCGAACCGTTTGAGGTAGGCACAGCCCCCTTCAGTCGCGCGTCGACTCCTTCGCCAGTACCCATGGAGACACAAAATGGTAAGCACCACCCAGTCTGTGGACAAGCAAACATCCTCCAGTGCGCAACGCCGCTCATTGGTAGCGGCCGGGGTCGGAAACGCACTCGAGTGGTTCGACTGGAATCTCTACGCGATCTTCTCGGTCTATTTGGCCCACAACGCGTTTCAGTCTGACAATCCCACCTCCGCTCTGCTGAGCACGCTGGCGATCTTCGCGGTAGGATTCGTCGCTCGGCCAGTTGGCGGCTTCGTTTTCGGCCGACTCAGCGACAAGATCGGCCGAAAGAACGTCATGGTCGCGACAATGTGCCTACTCGCGGGGTCGAGCGTGGCAATGGCCGCGCTGCCGACCTACGCGGCGGTCGGAATTGGGGCCTCGGCGTTTCTGCTGATCGTGCGACTGGTACAAGGGCTTGCGCACGGAGGCGAGGCCGGCGTGTCGTACACCTATGCCGCCGAGATCGCTCCGCCGGCGCGACGCGGGTTATGGTCGTCGATGCCTTTCGTAGCATCAACGATTGGGTTGATGGCCGCAACATCCAGTGCTGCAGTACTGACCGGAATATTCGACGCGGATCAGATGGATTCGTACGGTTGGAGGATCGGATTCGCGTTCGGCGGACTGTTGGGACTGTTCGCGTTGTGGATCCGCCGGACAGCCATCGAAACCGAAGTCTTTCTCGAAGAGGCCGAGACCGTCGAAGAATCCGATACCCCCGCAACCAAAATGAGTGGTCGGGAGATCCTCGGTATCGCTCTACGCATCATCATGATCTCGGTCGGCACCAACATCTCCTTCTACGCATGGGTCTCGTTCGCTCCGACCAACGCGATCTCGCAGCACGACATGCATCCCACGTCAGCCTTCGTGGTCAGCTTGCTGTCTCAGGGCCTCATCGTGCTTCTGCTGCCCTTCATGGGAGCCCTATCCGACAAAGTTGGCCGTAAGCCATTCGTGTTCGCGCAAGGCGCGCTCATGATCGCACTCGCGTTCCCCATCGCCGGCATGGTGTCCAGCGCCCCGTGGACTCTGTTCGTCGCGCTGATGCTGGGCCAGCTCGTGTGGGCGTGCGCCGGGGCGATCTACCCCGCGATCGTGGCTGAACAAGCGCCGACCCGGATCCGAGCAACCATCGTCGGACTCGTCGTCTCGTTGTCGGTTGCAATCTTCGGCGGCACTGCCCCCTACCTGAACACCTGGCTCACCTCGACTGGCAAGAGTTCGCTCTTCAGCGTGTACATCATGGTGCTAGGAGCCGTCGTGGTCGCCGGCTCCATCCTGATCAAAGAAACAAAAGGCATAGACCTTCGCGATCTTGATCAGCCCGCGAACAAATAATTCGTATCCGGCCACCAACCCTGACCGCAGGTCGACACCGTGCATTTCAAAGTGAGAGTGAAAGTATGTCCATTGCCATGAAGACCGCCCTGGTCGGTGTCGGAACCACCGAGCAGGGCCAACTCCCGGGCCGTAGTGCCAACGAAATAGCCGCAGAAGCAGTCCAACTGGCGCTCGCTGACGCCGGCTTGACCCAAGACGACGTCGACGGCCTGATCACGTGCCGAAATCTCACTGGCGGCGCGGGAATCGATGAACAAATCGGCCACATGCTGGGTATCAATCCCGACTACAGCGCCACCCTCGATTACGGTACCGGAAACTTCTCACTTCACCTCGGTGTCATGGCGATCACCGCAGGGCTGGCAAACACTGTGGTGCTCACATACGGGACGAATCAACGTTCCCAACGCGTGGGGTTCGGGCGCACAGTCGGTGGTGGTGCCGAATTCGCCGCCGCGGCAGGACTTGTACATGTTGCGGGCTCGGCGGCGATGGCCTTCCGTCGACACCAGCACCTCTACGGAACGACCGAGGAACAGCTCGGATGGGTGTCGGTATCCCAACGGGAATGGGCTCGCCTCAATCCCCTCAGCATCTTCAAGGAAAAGATGACGATCGACGACTACCTCTCCCACCCCTACGTCGCAGCGCCATTGAGGCGTCCCGATCTCACAATGATCTCCGACGGCGGCGCTGCACTCGTACTGACTCGAGCAGATCGCGCAAAGTATTCACCCAAGAAGCCGATTCACATTGTCGGCATCGCAGAGAAGACGGCCTTACGAGCCGACCAGAACGCCGACAATCTCATGCGGCCCTGGCTGGGCGCGACTGCCCGACAGCTCTGGAACACCACGGGTGTGCGCCCGTCGGAAATCGACGCCGTCTACGTTCAAGATGCGACTTCTGTGTGGACCCTCCAGATGCTCGAGAGCTACGGCTTCTGCGAACCAGGCGACGCCGGGCCATTCTTCGCCGCAGGCAACACCCGACCAGGCGGATCACTACCGGTAAACACGAGTGGGGGGCAACTATCAGAGAGCTACATGTGGGGTTGGCTCAACCTCTGCGAGTCAGTTCGACAACTACGTGGCGAATGCGGCGAGCGACAGGTGCCCGGGGCGCGAACCGCGCTCGACTGCTCGTCGCACGACTTCCTGAAAGCCGCTGCCACACTACTGACGGCAGCAGCATGAACAGCCACATTCGACCCGCCCCGGGCGATGATCTGACGGCACCGATGTGGACCGCAATGCGCGAACGACGGCTATCACTCCAGCAGTGCAGCCAGTGCTCATATACAAGATTCCCGGCAAGCGAACTATGCCCGGAATGCTGGTCCCGAAACGCTGACTGGCGTGATGTAGAACCCACGGGGACCATCTGGAGCTACACCGTGTACGAGCGCGCACTACATCCTGAACTGAAGGACGCCGTCCCGTACACGGTTGCGTTGATCGAACTCGCTGCCGGGCCTGTCATTCCAGGGCGCATCCTGTGCGACGAGGACAGTGCGCCAATAATCGGTGATCGTGTGACGGGCCTATTCACCGACATCGACGAGGAATTCACAATGCTCGAATGGGCCCTCCACCGATAGCGCCATTTCCGATGCCTGGCGAGATCCATCTGATCAGTCGTTCGTCAGGAAGCCTGACTTACCGGAACATCGATGAACTCGGCTTAGGTGGTGAACGGGCCCGGGACGGTAGCGATCTTCCGAAACTCGCACGTGCACAGCGAATCACTAACCTCGCGTCCGTTTTCTCCGATAGCTAACAACGGCACCCTCCGGTGGCACAAACTCAGCGGCACGCGACTGCACTCGTCCATGTGCAGCGGGTGTGGGCCGGTGTGGGCGCCTAGTTCCGCTCAATCGGGCGGGCCCGACGTGCCGACATCTCCGCACCGAAACACCCTGCCACATGGCCGCGGAGATTTCCTACGCGATCCGAGTGCGGTCCCATCCGGTAGCACGAACTTGACCCCACAGTTCGACCATGATGAAGGAAGCATGATGGAACCCACGAATCCGGAGTCCTACAGAAACACAGCATCTCGCCCCAGTCCCGGCGCGCAGACTGCCCCTGAGATACGCCGCTACCGACAGTGGCAACAGCGGCGCCGAGCGGCAAATCGGACCCGTGCCGAAGAACCCAAAGTGGACAAAGAGGCCGAGGACATCCTCGAATTTGTCCGAACGTGGGCCCCCTATGGCGGCGCACCCGCAGAGGAAATACTTGTCCGGTTCGGGATGACACCGTCACGGTTCAAGGCAAAGGTCCGCGAGATCCGCGCCCATGATCACCTCGCGATGAAAATGGAGGAGAAACCTTTGCCTGGATCCGTGGAGTTTGCTGTGGGTGCGACGGCGTGCGAATGGCGAAAGCGCTTCCCGTAGTGAGAGAATCGAGATTCTCAGGTCACGATTGTCCACATGCGGAAAGGCACTTTCAGTGCAATCATCGCACACGTTCACGGCTGGGTCCGCGGTGTTCGACGAACGCAATCTCGTGTCGGCGGCCGGGTTGGTGCCGGTTCTCGAACTCGCCGAACAGTCCGGCCTGTCGGAGCTGATCGACTCTCATGTCGACCTCGACTCCACGCGGGTGGCCTCGGGTGCGGCGCGAACGCGGTCGGGAAACTGACCTCGATCGTCGGTGGGACGCTCACCGGAGCCGACAACATCGACGATGTGGACACCATCCGGGCGGGTGGCAGCCCGATCGTGTTCGACCAGATGTATGCGCCGTCGACGTTGGGGATCTTCCTGCGCGAGTTCACCTACGGACACAGCCCGCAGCTCGGGGCGGTGCTGCGCCGACACCTGATCGGCCTCGCCGCCCGCACACCACTGCTGCCCGGCATCGAGGACTTGGCGTACCTCGACATCGACTCGTTGCTGCGGCCGGTCGACGGGCACCAGAAGCAAGGAGCTCCTACGGGCACGCGAAGATCGCCGGTCGCGCCCTGCTCCGCAAGGGCCTCTCGCCGCAGGTCACGGCCCTGTCCACCGCGCAGGCGGCACCGGTGATCGCGGAGATGCGACTACGGGCAGGCAAGGCCGGCTCCGGGCGCGGCGCTGCCTCCCAATTGCGCTCGGCGATCACCACCGCCCGCGCCTGCGGGCGACGGGCAAGATCATGGCCCGCGGCGATTCGGCGTTCGGCAACAAGGCCGTCATCGGCGCCGCGGTCACCGCCGGCATCGAGTTCTCGCTGGTGATGACCCGTAACCCGCGCATCACCCAGGCCATCGACAGTATTGACGGGCAGGGAATGGATGCCCTGCACTCTCCCGGTGCGGTCACCGACCCCGACACCGGGGAATTGATTTCCGACGCCGAGGTCGCCGAGGTCGAGTACACCGCGTTCTCCGGACGCCACCAGGTCACCGCCCGCCTGATCGTGCGCCGCGTCAAGGACGCCAACTACCCCGACGCGCTGTTCCCGGTAGGGCGGCATCACCCGTTCTTCACCAACTCCGACCTGCAGACCGTCGACGCCGACCTCACTCATCGCAAACACGCGATCGTCGAAACGGTGTTCGCGGACTTGATCGACGGACCACTTGCCACATTCCCTCCAGGCGCTTCGGCGCGAACAGCGCCTGGGTGCTCTGCGCCGCGATCCGCACAACCTGCTGCGCGCCGCGGGCACCGTCTGCGGAGGAAGTCACGCCGTTGCTCATGGTGCCACATTGCGCCGGCACCTGGTCAACGTCCCCGCCCGATTCGCCAGACCAGTACTTCACCTGCCTCTCCACTGGCCACCGTTCAAGCCCGGACGTATGGACGCGGCTGTCGCATCTGTTCGCGTAAGGCCGGCAGTAGTCGCCCGCCGAAGCCAGGTACGTCACTAGCTGACAAGCGGCCGGACGTCGTCGCAGACTGGAACTGGGATAGAAACTCCGACATCACACCAGATCAGGTCGGCGTGAACAGTGCCAGGAAGGTTTGGTGGAGGTGCGGCGACTGCGGGCACGAGTGGTCGGCGCCGATCAAGATCAGGGTCCGCTCGAGAACTCATCGATGGGGCATCTGCCCAAGACGATCGAGGAAGACGCCTGGTGTCCTTACCCGCGACAGCTCTGCACGCAAAGCGGTCTGAACCCAATCTCAGCGGCGCCACTCGAGATCTAGTCGGGGAGCAGAATGGTTCAAGGCTTGACGCCACGACGAAATCCATTCGACGTTGGGAGTCGGCATAGTTGGGACTCGCCGCCTGACGGATGGGTTAGCGTCCAAATCTTTCCGTCCGTTTAGCCATTCTTGATGCCGCAGCCTGACGCACCCTCATATTCGCTGAGGCGAGCATTGCGTAATGGACGTAGAGTGGGTGCGAAAGGTGACGAAGGAGTGGAAATGGCGCGCCAAGTAGTTGTCGAGCATGTCGACGATATCGACGGATCCCCTATCGCGGAGGGAAGGGGCGAGACGATCGCATTCTCCGTGAATGGGATCGACTACGACATTGATTTGTCAGCGAAGAATGCGAAGGAATTCCACAAGAAACTCGATTATTACATCGATCACGCCACAAGAGTAGGTGGCCGCAAGAATCGATCAGCGGGCACACTCACGTCGGGTGAGGAGGTCAAGCGGAAGCCTGCGCGGCGGGACCGTGATCATGTGAGGGCAGTGCGAGAATGGGCTCAGGAGCAGGGCTATGACATCGGGGTTCGCGGGCGCATTCCTACCGAGATCGCGGAGGCATACAACGCTGCTCACTGACGACTGTCGGGAGAGCGAAATTACTCGTTGGGCTTCGGTCGAGGGGATGAAGTGGAAGGCTAGGAGCGAACGGCAATCGCAGGTGGCGTATCAACGAGAGTCCCTACTCTTTGACATTCGAACGAACACCAGGTCTTCGAGGAACCGCGACCAATTTCGAACCCTCCAGGAACATCTGCCCTGGCTGCTGGCCGAGATTTCCGAGTCATGCACGAGGACGTCCGAAGTTCTGTCGTCGGGTGCGATGAAACACCGAATCCAGTCCCACCGTTAATCACTTCTCATTGCCCTGCACTATGCCGATACATCCCGATAAGTTGATCCTGCAATCTTGATGTAGGCGCGAAGACCTCGCACCGTGCTGGCATCGCCGTCGGCGCACCGTCCAACGAGTCGTCCACGGGAGCAACGACGGCGGCTTCCATCGCCAGTGCCCCGGTTCGATCGATTTTCCAGCATCGCTCACTCCTCGGAGCTCGGACTGTTTGCCCTGCGACCACGCCTCTGACCGATCCTCACGGGTTGCAGACCGATGTTTTAGTCATCTAGACTAAAAGTATGGAGACGATGACGGAGGCACTCGATGTTGTGGGAGCGGCAATCGTGCCGAGCGACCTGTTCGGCCCAATCACCCACGATCCGGCGGCTCAGCGCGCTGCCCGTCGGCGGTTCCGCCGCCTGTCGGTTCTGATTCACCCGGATCGGGTTGATCGCGCGTACGCCGCCCGCGCGGCAGCAGCATTCACACATGCGTCCGACCTATATCGCCGCTGGCAGCAGGCTGCGACTACCGCGGCCGCGGCCGCGGCGATCGTGTTGGACGGCAGTCGCGGCTCCTACCGACTCGGGACTCGGCATGCCCGTGGTTCGATCGCCGACCTGCACCATGCCACCGACAGCGGCGGCGCGGGCGTGGTGATCAAGGTTCCCCGCAATGTCTCCTCGAACGCTCTGATCGATGCGGAACGGGCGGCGCTCACTGAGATCGCGGCGTCCGCCGAGGGCGGGAATGATTGGCTGCGCGCGTACTTCCCGCAGCTGATCGACCACCTCACCCACGCCGACCCTGTGACCGGCGCCCGGCGGCAGGTGAACGTGCTGGACTCGCTGACCACCGGATTCGTCACCCTCGCCGAGGTCCGGGCTGGCTACCCGGACGGGCTCGATCCGCGGGATTGGGTGTGGATGCACCGGCGTCTGCTGCGGGCTCTTGCCGCCGCGCATCGCGCCGGGTGGGTGCACACCGCGGTGACCGCGGACAACGTGCTCATTCACCCTGAGCGGCATGGAGTGGTACTGGCCGGGTGGTCGTTCGCCACACGCCCAGGCACGGTTCCGCTGGCGACGATCCCCTCTCTGCGGGTGCACTATCCACCGGAAAGTTCCACCGGATCCCCCGCAACCCCGGCCTGGGATGTGTTCATGGCCCATCAGTTGATGCTGACCATGCTCGCCGACACGGCCCCGGACCGCCTGCGCGCGTTCGCATGCGGCTGCATGCAACCACAACCTGGTCTGCGACCTGACGCCGTCGATCTGCTCGACGAGTTCGATGACCTGCTCGACACGCTCTACGGGCGGCGACGCTTCCGCCCGTTCACCATGCCCACCACGAAAGGACAGTGATCCACCATGGGATACGGCAAGTGGGATGACGACACCTACACCGCGGCCAAGACGTTCCGCGCCGCCCGCGGCGTCGACGACTTCGGCTACACCAGCGCGATGTACGCACGACCGAGAGACCAGTGGAAGGCCGATCCGACCCTGGACCCGCTGGGTGTGACCGTGCGGGAATGCCGGGATTCGGCCGGGCACCCCGAGTCGCTACCGATCGCCGTGCTCTTCGACGTCACCGGTTCGATGGGCGCGGTACCGCGGATCATGCAGGACAAGCTCGGCAAACTGCACGGACTGCTGCAGCGCAAGGGGTACGCCGACGACCCGCAGATCCTGTTCGGCGGCATCGGGGACGCCGACTCCGACCGAGTGCCCCTGCAGGTCGGTCAATTCGAGTCCGGCAACGCCATGGATGAGCAACTCCGCACCATCTTCCTCGAAGGCAACGGCGGCGGGCAGAAGTCCGAAAGCTACGAGCTGGCCGCATATTTCATGACACGGCACACCGCCACCGACGCGTGGGACAAACGTGGCCACAAGGGGTACCTGTTCATCATCGGCGACGAACTGAACAAGGCCCGACTGTCGGCCCGCCACGTACGCGCGGTGATCGGCGACGACCTCGGCCGCGATGTCACCGTCGAGTCGGTGTACCGGGAACTGGAACGGCGGTGGAACGTCTACTTCGTACTGCCGAATCAGTCAGCGTACTACCACGATCCCGAGACCGCGGACCACTGGCAGCAGCTACTCGGGGAACGGTTCCTCAAGCTGGACGACCCCGGCGCGGTGTGCGAGCTGATCGCGCTGACGGTCGGCATGGGCGAGGACCGCATCGACCTCGGCGAGGGTCTGGCGGACCTGCGTGACGTCGGATCCGCCGCCGAAGCGGACACCGTCGGTCACGCGCTCGCCGTCCTCAGTGCGGCGCGGGCCCCCGTCGCGGTGAGTCCACTGCCGATCGATCCGGCCGGCAGCGACGACGTGTCCTTCACCTGACACCCGTTCGGGAGGCGGGGCATTCGATCCCGCTTCGGGTGCGAGCCCCCGCCTCCCGACGCCCCCTTCTACGACAGGAGATCCCATGACCACGGTGTTCGGTGACCGCGACATCATCGTCGTCGACCTGGGCTTCGGCGACGCCGGCAAGGGCGCCACCGTCGACTGGCTCTGCGCACCGGACGCCGGCCTCGACGTCGCAGCCGTCGTCCGGTTCAACGGCGGCGCACAGGCCGCGCACAACGTCGTCGTCGACGGTCGCCACCACACCTTTTCCCAGTTCGGGTCCGGGACCTTCTCCGGCGTTCCCACGGTGCTGTCGAAGCATGTCCTCGTCGAACCGATCGCCCTCGCCGCCGAGGCCCGCGCCCTGGCCGCGCTGGGTGTGCCGAATCCGCTCCAGTTACTGCACATCGACGCCCACGCGCTACTGACCACACCGATCCACGTCGCCGCCAACCGCGCCCGCGAGGACGCCCGCGGCGACGGCAGGCACGGCTCCTGCGGCAAAGGTATCGGCGAGACCGCCGCCTACGCCCTCGACCACCCGGACGCACCCACCGTCGGGGACTGCCACCGCCCAGCGGTGCTGCGCGCCAAGCTCGCCGCGATGGCCGACCACTACCGTCACCTGGTCTCCCCCAGCGTGCACCGGTGGCCCGACCTCGACGACATGGTCATCATGTACTCCGAATTCGTGGCCGCGGTCCGGATCACCGACGACGGTGATCTCGCCGCCCTCGCGGACGGAGGGCGCCTGGTTTACGAGGGCGCACAAGGAGTGCTACTCGACGAGTGGCGCGGGTTCCACCCACACACCACCTGGTCCACCGTGGAACCGAGCAACGCGCGCGCACTCTCCGCCGAGCAGGGCCGCGACAGCCACGTGCTCGGCGTCACCCGCACCTACACCACCCGGCACGGTGCAGGCCCGATGCCCACCGAGAACCCGACACTCGGTGCGGTCCTTCCCGAACTGCACAACGGCACCGGCAGCTACCAGGGCACCTTCCGGATCGGGGACCTCGACGAGGTACTGATGCGGTACGCGACAGAGGTATGCGGCGGGGTGGACAGTCTGGCCGTCACCCACCTCGACGCCGTCACCCGTGCCGCAGCGGCCGGCATTCCCCTCCGTAGCGCACGCCGGTACCCCGGCGTCGGCGACCTGCTGCCGCTCGGGCCGTGGAAGGACCTCACGCATCAACAACACCTCACCGACGTCCTGTCCGCACTCACGCCCGACACAGTCGAGTTGCCGACACATCCGGCAGACGTCGCGGCGCACCTCGGATCGCTGGTCGGCGCACCGGTGGTGCTCACCTCCGACGGTCCCAGTCGGGCCGCTCGTCGCGTCCGAGAGCCTGCTGTCGCATGATCACCGTATGGAACAGTCATCGGTCTCCGTCGACGTGGTCGCTCTCCGGTTCGGCAACCCGGAGCCCGGCTCGCTGCGCTACGGCGTCGCACCCCGCCGCTGGGAGCCGTACACCGGGCAGACGGCCCTGCCCGGTGTCCTTCTCGGCGCCGGTGAACGCCTCGAGACGGCTGCCCGCCGCGCCGTCACCACCAAGCTCGGTATCCCGGACGACGCGATCCTGGCCGTGGGACAACTCGAGGTGTTCGACGAACCCAGTCGCGACCCACGCGGGCCGACCCTGTCCATCGCCATGTGGGCCGTCATCACCGCCGACAACATCACCACGGACCCGGCCGCCGCCACACTGTGGCGTGGCTTCGACGAACACGGCACCCTTGCCTTCGACCACGACCGCATCGTCGCGGCCGGACGCCGCATCCTGGCCACCAGCCTCCTCTGGCGGGACGCAACATTCACCCGGGCCCTCCTCGGCGCAGAATTTCCCGCCACCCACGCAGTCACGGTCACCACTGCCCTCACGGGCAGCCGGCCCGATCAAGGCAATCTCAATCGCACGCTCAAGGCGATACCGGGACTCGAACGTACCGACGAGCGCGTCCGAGTGCAGGCCACCGGCCGACCGGCAGTCGTATGGCGTTGGACCACACCATAATTGACACTCTCACGGTCACCGTGCCACGTGCGCACCGAGCGGGGCTACCGTCCCTGCTGACCTCGGTCGCTGACGCGAGCATAGACGTAGCAACGAGTCTGGTCGCAGCTGTTCGGGGTCAGGGCTCGGATTCGACACCTCATACCCTGTCACCGGGTACTGCTCGGTGTCTCGTTCGATCTTTGCCGCATGCGGTGACGCAGGTTGTAGTACCAGTCGGGATTGGTCGGTATACCGTCGGTGCGCCCTCGAAAGCGTCGTGTCGCACTCGTTCCCGTGAACTGTCTACTGCGACAATATGAGCCATTGCGGAGGAGCTGGAAAATTCAGTCGAGCAACGAATCTTTCTCAGGTTCGTGGCTGGGTCGGTGATGGCAGATCCCGAGGTGGTTGGGAGGGCGTATGGAGGGTCGGAACGTTCCTCGTCGTGGTTCGGGATGATCTTGGGGAAGCAGCACCGACTCGCCGGTGCGACCGTTCCCGACCACCTCGTCAGTGGTGCTGCCGGCTATTCGGAGTCTGCTGTGCCGATATCGACCGTGAGGTCCTCGGTGTCGGCGAAGACCAGACGGCCGTCGTCAAGGGCGACCGCCCACCTATGGACAGGTGCCCAATCGTGGCCGCGTCCAGCGGTGTCGGTCAGTTCGGCGTAGTCCTCGACGATCACGCCTGTCGCTGCCTCAGACGGCCTACGCACCAGCACCCGGGTGCCCACGCGCATCGCATCAGGTGACGCCGACTTCTTCTCGCTCTCGTCGCTCATGGACTGCACCTTTCTTCGGCTGCCCTTCGGAGCATAAGCGTGACCTATCCGCGCCCACCAGGCGAACTCACAACCACCGGCCGATCTGTGCTCAGGCTATGTGGGTTCACAAGTGCGCCGGCCGCGTATGTGGCGAGGTGGAATGCGGCTCGCCCACGGACCGCATTGCGGTCGGATTTCTCCGGGGCGAAGCGCGGAGTAATTCGATGTTCCGCGGGTACTCCTGACCTACGCTGCACAGCGGGTTCGACGGCCCCGGTGGCAGCCAGGCCCAACGACCAGCGCTCCCCTTTCGCTGGCCGGAGGGCCGCTCGCCGCCGAGGGATCAAGAGCTCGCCCCCGCCCGTGGCCACGGCGGCGCCATAAAGTCGTTATCGAAACGGACGGGTGGGTGAGCTTCGGGTTTACCGGTGTGATCGGGCTGGGGACGTCTCGTCAAGTAGCGAATCGACAAGGTCCGCTGCCGCGGCGGTTCTTGCGAGGTTCTTTGTTGTCCCGCTGCCGGTTGCTGTGTGGTCGAGGTAGCGGACTTCGCACGTGAACACCGGCGCGTGGGCGGCGCCCTCCATTCTCACGGCCCACTGTGGGGAGGGATGGCCGTGGTGTTCGGCATGGCTGATCACCCAGGCGATCGGGTTCTTCTGCGCTCGCTCCCGCCGTCTCGATGCCTGGCCCGAGTCCGAATCCATGGGTCCGCTGCGCGCTGATGCCGGCCGCGCCCGTACCCCTGCATGCGTGGTGCTCGGGGGCACCGGCTGCGGGTCGTCCCGCAGCGGGGAGTCGACCTCCGGATGGCTCTCCCCTGCCGCGACGGCCTTCGTCAGGCCCCACGCTGCGTCCTGCTCGGCTCGCTTCTTACTGCCCGCGGTGGCCCACGGCCCACAGACCTGACCCACCCGGACTCGTGCCGCGAACACCGGCGTGTGCGAGGGCCCGCGGTGATCGCCGTCGATCTCGGGCCGGGGCAGGTCGGGATGCGCCTGCAGCCACATCGACACCACACTCGGCCCGAACTCCGGATGCGCCCGCGATGCCCAGTCGAAGACCTCACGTCGGATCGGCGCCCAATTCTCCCCGGCTTCGAGCAACGTCACGATCGCGGTCACCGTCACGTCGTCGGTCTGCACGCGGCGGCGCAACTCGTTGACCACGTCACCGATCGGGTCACGTGCTGTTGCAGCCGCGAGCACCTTCGCCCACCGCTTCGAGTCGAGTACCGCGAGTTCGCCGGCGGCGACGACCTGCGCGGTCACCTTTCGATCACGTGCCTTGAAGTGCGCTGCCTTCTCTTCCCGGTCCGCTGCGATACGCCGGTTGATATCGGCGGCGAGGTTGCCGAGTTGCTCGCTCGTGTACGGGGCCGGAGCGGAGTCGAGGTGGGCGAAGATCACCCGCTGGGTGATCAGGTCCGACACCCGGCGCAGCGGCGACGTTGCGTGCGTGTACGCCGCCAGCCGGAGCCCGTGATGGCCGTGCACCGTCGGGGCGTAGGTGGCAGCACGATACGACGATTGCAGACGCGAACGCAGCTTCTCGAACAGCACTGGATCGGTCATCGCCACCGCGACCTCCGCCGCGAGGTCCTCGGTGCTGCCCGCGGTCACCGCGCTGCGATGATTGCGGAACAGGACCGGAAGGTCCTCTTGCACACACCACATGGCGATGGCCTCGTTGGCTGCGATCATCAACTCCTGCACGATGACATATCCCACCGTGCGCACGTCCAGTGGGATCGGCGCGATTCCCCCTTCCTCGGTGGAGCCCCAGCCGTGCGCGAGATCGTAGAGGGCGAAGACACCGGACCTGCGACGTCCCTGGAGCAGCACCTGCGCGGCGTCATTCGCGGCTCGCACGCCCTCGTGTAGCGGGTCGTCGACCGAGCCGAGGATTTCGGTGATCTGCGCATGATCGACCGCGATGCACCTACCGGCCGGCACCCGCCCGCGATCGACGCTCACCCCGGACACCACCCCGTCCGCGGACAGATCTGCTAGTACCCGCAGCGTGGACCTCTCCGCTGTCTCGGTCAATGTCGCCGCCTGCTCGGTGTCGCGGCCAAGCATCGGCACCGTCCGACGGGACAGATACTTCGATTCACGGCGCAGGAATGCCGTCGCATCGGCGTCGGAACCTAGGGCCACGACGTCCGCGACCCCGGCGATGTGCACCTCCAACTTCCAACCCGAACCGTCGGCGAGTTCGGTCACCGCGAACGCATCATCGCGATCGAGGGCCTCGGACCGATCCACCATCAACAATGGCACACCACTATTGGACACTGCGCCTCCTCAACCAGAAATCGGCAGCGACACTGCACCAGAAACCATCAGTACCAGCGACGGACATCAGTGTCGATCACCTCTTCCCTTCGACACGCCCACCGATCCAGCGGACTTGCGGCTACGCCGCCAACGCCCTGTTGAGGCAGCTTTGTCCCCGCCCACCGTGGTGTCCCCCACGCCCCTGGTGCCGGTCTCGTGCCCCTGAGTACCCGTTGCTTCCGGATCTGACGACCACCGAAACGGGGGCCGCGTTGTACGGGAGCGTCTCCAGCGTGCACGAACACGCCCGACCAGCACGAACAAGACGATCACCTCGCTCAAAAAGCGTAGATCTGGTCTAACACCCGGGCCGACAACCTGACGCGAGGCGCGCCGTGTATTCGGTGAGAGTTCACATTGCCCCCTACCTGCCAGTGGACCTGCGCGGCCGAGGTCCACCCAACACTCCACCCCGTCACCGTCTCCACCGCCCGGCTGGCCGCTGGCCACCGCGGATGGAAAATGCTGTCGCTGAATCGAAGTCGGTCCTGACTGTTTTATCGGCGGATCCTACGAATTTGCCCGAACCGCGAGCCGCAGTGGCATATTTCTGAGTATGCCCAGGTACCTGGTAACGCTCGATGATGGAACATCGAGCGAGAAGACATTCGAATCAGACTTTCACGCGATTAACGAGACGCACCGGCCCCATCCACCCCGGCGCGGCATCGCCCAGATCGACCGCCACGACAAGGACGGAACTCGGTTCCCTGTGTGGCCATCCTCCCCCACCAAATCCAGCTGACACGCTTCTCTCCTCGGCCTCGACGGCAGGTGGACGCCGACTGATCAAATCGCCCGTGCCGACATCTTGCCGACTTCTCGGCAACTAAGCCGACTCGCCCGGCGACGTCCCTGGGCGAGTCGGCGCCACCCGCGCACCGGAGACAGCCTTGCCGGAGACCTCCATGCGCAGCGAAAATAGGACATTTGTCCAGTTTTACAAACTAATACCAACCTGTAGGTTTGATATGAACAGTGGGAAATACAGAAGGGAACGCCTTGCAGAAGCGTGCAATCGCTACGCGGCAGGCTGTAGTGGCCGCCGCAGCTGAGGTGTTTAACCGCCTGGGTTACGTGAAGGCGGGCCTACAGGAGATCATCGCCGAATCCGGGGTGACGAAGGGTTCACTGTACTTCCACTTCAGCTCGAAAGAACAGTTGGCACGGGCAGTTATCGACGAGGGCTGCGCAACCCTCGAATCGGCATGCTCTCAACAATTCGACTCCCGCACACCAGCTCTGGAAACGTTGATCGGGATCTCGTATGTGATGATCGACCCGTCCAACAACGACGACCTGGTATTGGCCGCATTCCGCCTTCTCAACGAGATGGGCGACTTCCGAGGCACCGGGAACGTGGTCTTCGATCAATGGATCTCGACCTACCAGGCATTGGCGGCAAGGGCAGTCGAAGAAGGCGACTTCCGCGCTGACACAAATCCGGATGAGGCGGGCCGTCTGCTGCTGGAGATGGCATTCGGCACGCGTCTACTGGCAGCGGCAACCGACACACTGAGGGAACTGCCTGAGCGTATGACCACCGCGTGGAAGGTCTTCCTGCCCGGGCTAGTCGACGACGCGAAAGTCGACTACTTCTCCCAGTTCGCCGCTCGTCGGCTATCCTCCTACCTCGTGCCCTCCTAGCGAAACGCGTCACCCGGTCGACCAGGTGCGGACCCGAACCCCACCTCCGTCCACTGAAAGAGACGACGGCGCCCGACCTACCCCGGGTGCCAAATTAGGACCATCGCCCCGAGCATCTACTCGTCGAGACGCTATGGGCGGCAAAGCATCGTCATCGCCGGATAACGCCGTCGCAACCATGCGTTCCGACAATTCCATACTTGTCCAACAGCGTGTTGAACAAATACGTGGGTAGGGTAACAGCATGTCGTCGCAGTCTGCACCGTAGTTACTTGGCGGCTGCGTCGCCGCGCGATGAACGCCCTTTCCTTCAATTCGGTGAGGCGGACACCAGTCGATTCTCGATGGGGATGAGTCGGACATTCGCGTGCAGGATGTCGTAGGTGTAGTTTGGCCATCGCCAACGGAGCGGTGGCCCCGGCCAGTAGCGGACGACGTTGTTGCAGCGGCCCCTACTAGGCAGGAGCCAGATGGTCGGAGCTTGCTGGTCGTGGGATCCTGTGCATCAGCCGCCACGTCGTCGGATTCAGGGGCGCACTTCACCCGTCGAGGGAGCCCCCAAGCTCGCCATCATCACGCTCCGACTTGGACCCACTATCTGGAAGCTCTTCCGGGTCAGGCCATTTAGCGAGTTTCACGCGGTGAAGGCAGGGGATCTTCCGCACGTACCCGTCCTTGGTGACACACCGTTCACCAATGCCTACGCGGCAGTGCGGACAGGGGATATGAGCAACGAACTCGAATGGATCCATCACTCACCTCCACGACCATGTATGGCGAATCATGCCGCACCGACACACACGCCACCACCGACACCATTGCGCAATCCATCCGAGCGCACGAAACTGAGGAACCTTCGGCCGCCCCTCCTAACGCCGGCACGGAGGTGGGTAGCACGCCGACCCAAGCTCATGCACCTCGAAGTATCGAGAAGCGACTCTGCGACGATGACCACCCAGACGACGTATTCTTCGAATACACCGTCGCCCACATCCGTAGACGTAAGAACAGCCATCCGGAGGTCGGTCCCAACCGCTCAAGACGCGGACATTTCCGTTCCACCTGGCACGATGGCAAGGGACAGCCACACGATCTGGCCGAACAACGCAACAAGGAGCACCATCATGGCACTGCCTGTCTTAACACCCGAACAACGCGCCGAAGCACTGGCGAAGGCCGCTGAAGCACGCAAGGCGCGTAGCGAACTCCTCTCCGCAGTGAAAGCTGGCGACCTCAGCGTCGAAGCGGTACTCACGAAGGCCGAAACAGACGAAATCGTGAAGAAGACGAAGGTCTCGGCGCTGCTCAAGGCTCTCCCCGGCGTCGGATCCGTGAAGGCCGCGAAGCTCCTCGAGGAACTGTCGATCGCCGAGACCCGTCGTATCGGCGGACTCGGAGCCAACCAGCGCCAGGCACTGATAGAAGCGTCGTCCGCCTCCTGACCTTGGAACTGCCACAGCCTCCGGCCAACTCGAAGTGAGCTGGCTGGAGGCTGTTTGTCGAATTCGCGCGAAGGCGTGGACTCAGTGAGCGGCGCTGTACGCTTCCTCGATTTGAGCGGGGATACGTCCGCGCGCGGACAGCTGATAGCCCTCCGTGGTCGCCCATTCCCGAATTTCCTTTGCCCGCTTGCGCCCCTGCGACGTTTCTACTGAAGGAGTCGACCGACGCTTCCTTCCGCCGACTCGAGTTGCGTGCTCGATGTAGTAGGTAAGAATACTGCGGAATTCCCTGGCGTTCTTGTCCTTCAGGTCGATCTCGCAGTCGACGCCGTCGACAGAGAACGCAGTCGTCTCCCCGTTACCGTTCTTGATCGGAGTTCCGTCGATGTCGTCGATGCATTCGACAACAATCTTGCGCGCCACTATTCCACTCCTTCATCGTCGATAACCCGGGGAACACTACTGCGAAGTAATGTTCCCCTGCCACTCCGTGACAGGTTTCGAACAGAACACCGCTGATTCCAGCGTTGAGTAGGGCGGCGCGATCACTGCCCACTCGGCATAGGTCCCGGCTCACAACTCGCATCGCACTGGAGCCGCGAAAATTCAAGCAGTCCACATCCCGCCGACGGCAGGGCCTCTGGTTCACGGGCATGCGCGCAACCATGATGCCCCACCGCCAGCTGATACTCCTGGACCTACGCGGCCTGAACACCAACCGCGACAATGAATCCCCGATAGCGAGATGTCATATTCTCGGCGGGCGCGGACCTTCGGAGCCCGCGAGGAGCAACAACATGCGGCCATTGCGAGGATCCCTCGGATGTCCACACAGCTCAACAGGACCCCGAACTAAATGAATGCGACACTTCCAGATCCCGCTGATGCGAACGGAGGGAATGCCTTCGGCCGTCTCACTGAGGACGACTGCAAAAGGACACGATCGGGCAATCTGGTGAACAGATGCTCGCCGACAGTCCGGTGGTCGCCTCACCTCGATCTGGGCGATTTTCATGACACGCGGTCGATGTGGTTGACATCGCTGAAGAAGAAGCTATGTACTTTACAAATATATGGATTCCACAGAAGGACTGATCTCGATGCGTACTCACCGGTCCGCAGCCTCGGCGCTGGAGCTGTACTCAGCATTCCGGCAACAACATCCTCACACAGCGATACCCGAGAACTACGTAACTGAATGTGGCTTCCAGCTCGGTCGCTGGCAGTACCGCCAGCGCGTCGCGCGAATGCTCGGCACTCTTCCGGCAGAGCGCATTCACCAACTCGATTCAATCGGCTTCGTATGGAGCGAAGACGACGCCCCACTACCCGCGGTCACCCGGACAGACAGCAAGCGACGTCGAATGCTGGCCGAGATCGCCGCTTACCGTGAGCAGCATGGCAATGCACTCGTTCCCGCGAACTATGTCAACGCTGACGGCGAGCAGGTCGGTCAGTGGCTCTACCGGGCAGTGAAGAAGTGGAGATCCGATGCGCTACCAGACGAAGAGCGTGGCCCACTCGCCGCACTTGGAGTCTCTCCCGGTCCCCGCCCGCGCGGACCGAGAACCGCAGCGTAGCCACCGATCCCGACCCAACAGTCCCTCCGTCTAACAGGCATAGAGCAGTCTCTGCATCTTCGCACTATGCCCATTGCGGAGGTCCTTAAAAATCCAGGTGCGGGAATTGTCGTACGCCATCCGCCTGCGCGGTCGGACGTTCCCATGCCGTGCAATACGTACGCCCGTATTGCACGGCGGAATCCTCACCCACCCTCAAACCTCTCGGCGAAGGACACTGTTCAGCGTTCACTCACTGGGACAGGACTGCCCTACAGGGTCTTGTGCATTCCCGGCGGTCGCACCGCCCGCGACTACGCCAGGCCCATCTGCGCGAGCAGCTCCTCAGTGCGACTTAGGATCGCGTCGGCCTTCCGATCGATATCCTCGAACGCCTCGGCGAGGTCTCCCAATGCCCGGACATCCGCATACTTCCGAGCGATAGCCGCCTCATACTGATCGGCAAGTGTGTCCGGGCCGAACGATGTGAAGTCCATCCCGTTCTCGGAGCCGTCGACACAAGACGAGGACACCTCATCTTCCACCTCGACATCGGCAAGCCTGTCCGTCGGATCGGAGCGGGAATGACTCGCCGAAGTGACTCCCGTCAGATGCGCAGTAACGATCGCCGTGACCGACTTGCCGGACACCCCGCGGCGATCGCGGCGGAGTGCGGCGAAATGTCCCCACTGATCGAAGCTCGGCAGCAGGGGCCCGTCCTGGCCCTCCCGCAGACCCGGCAGCTTCCCGTAGGGCTCCACTGTGTCATCGGCGATTTCATGAGCACTGGCAAGACTTCGAGCGAGCACTCGGTTCGAGGGGTAGCGATCGAAGAACGCCTGAAGGCGTGCCCATCTCAGGTAGATCGCGACAGGGCAGCACCGAGGGTCGTCCGCTAATGGGTGCAGCTCCACAGCGTGTCCGGCGCCGACGGCCACGATACTCCCGTCATACGTGACGTCGCTCCGTTGAAGGTCCCCCACCTCGATCGCGGACATCCCAACAATGCAGTTGAGCACCAGGATGAGCGCATCCCTTCGGCCAAACAGTCCTTGTGGCCAACCGACAGTTGGCAGCGTCAACAACGCCCCGCGTGCGGTGCGAGAGAGATCGTCGCGTCTACCTGCACGTGCTGACAGAACTTGGCGGATCACTCGAGCAGACCCAGGCGTGGGGTACCCACTGGCGTTGTGCACCCAATTGATCGCTGCGACACGGCGCCGTTGGGTGGACTGAGCCGCCGGATGCTCGTCAAGGAAGCTCGCGAGGGCAAGGGGATCAGCGGGGAGCGCCGACGCCGCCAGCGCAGTACACCAATCAGCGAACAGAGCCCAATCGTATCGGTACTGTGCACCCTGACCCTGCCGGGGAAACAGCGCGGAAAAATCCTGCACGCCTTTGATTTCCGACTGCCCGATCGTCACAGTACGAGGCTATGCAATACGATGCCGCCGATCACGCACCCGAGCCATGTGTCCCCCAGAGAGTTCTCTTCCCGAGTCGGCCTGCTGCCCCCTCCGCACGTTCGGCCTCGTCCCCCGGGCCAGCCGCGCAACGGACGAAGATGCAACCGCACGCTCACCAAAGCCCCGCCCTCTGTCACCTTCGCTCCCAATAGCGAGATCGGGCCCGGAGCCCAACTCTTCTTACGCTCGCTCCCAAGACCACTCACGACACTAAGCCGTGCGGCGCAAAGATCGGCAGCGCTGCGAGTCGTTGTCCAGGCGCCCCGCAGCAGAGCCGGCCCGCAACGACTCTCCCCCTACCCTTTCGACGAACTCGTGGGAATGGCCGGCAAGGGCTGCGCGCCGCCGTATCGCGGCATGAATTGCAGCGCCCGAGAGCGCGCCCGAGTTTATGTTGCCGTTCGCACGGATCGCACGGAAAACCGGTAGCGCCGGATCCTGGACAACTGGCGCTGCGGAAAGGCAGACGTGGCCTTCGAACTCCTCGTGTTGGTGGAGCAACCGAATCACACCTGGACGACCGAAGCCGTCGACAGCCGAAACCACCTCGAGCCAGCGCCTGTAGGCACACGGCGCGCACATTGTGTGATCCCGCGATGACTCGACATGGTTGATCAAGCCATCAACCAGACCCCCGTGCGGACCTGGAATCTGGACGCGAAGATCCCCGTCTCCGCACTGGGCCACGTCGGCAATGGTGAGCATGGACAGCTCGCAGCGCCGAAGTGCCCCCGCGAAACCCATGAGCAACAGTGCGCTGTCACGGCGCTCGCGCGCACGCTTGACCCATGTCGTCGCGTCACGACGGCTCGCATCGACAATTCCTTCGAGCTCGCCGATACGAAGTGGGTGCGCCCGTTTGGTCGGGCGGTCACCGTTCTGCTTGTACGCCCTTCGCGCGTTCGCGAGCGCGTCTTTGACACACGGCGACCGACCGGGCAGGGGCAATCCAGATGCGCGGTGCCAATAGTTGATGGACGCCACCCACCGACTCAATGTCGCAATGGAGTACATCCGATCGCCCACCTCGGACCGCGTCTCCGCGCTCTCACGCACATAGGCGGCGACAGCACGAGGATCGGTCGGCATCAATGAAATTTCACCGGGCGCGCACCAACTCGCGAACCTAACCCAGTCCTGCCGGTAATTTCGTGCAGTGCTGGCAGATTGCAGCCGGTCGAGTTCGGCGACGATTCGATCGTCAACTCCCGGCAGCGACTCCGTCGCGTCACCGCCCGACGGAACGGTAGGCATGGCCTCCGCTGACGTCGAGCTTGCAGGGCGTGACACATCGTGATTGCTCACGCGCACATCATTCCAGGCGTAGCGGTCGTTTTCGTGGATCCGCCACGCCGTGCCGTGCTGGCACAGCTGCGGACGCGATGTTCTCGTTTGCCGGATGTGGTGATGCACGGTGCATCACCCCGGTCGCGCGGCCGACTGAAGCGGACCCCGCTCCCCACACCCTCACACGACCACCCCCTGACACTTCCTTCTGACGTTGATGGAACCCGAGGCAGCTCCCCGCAACAGTCGATCGCAACTTCCATTGCTCGGATGGCGCCTATACTCTTGGAAGAGGTCCTGACCTGGGGACTCTTCCTCACATCGAGTGCTGAGCTCCTTTTAGCGTGGGTCTGATAACAGATTGTGGAAGTGACTGGACCTAGCTACTTGCCTTCGCCGTTTCCGCAGAATACTTACCGCTCGCCGAGGGGCAGACGGGCCTAGATCCCGCTGCTAGAAACCACACCGAAACCTCTTGACCAGGCATTTCGTTGCCATCAGACGTGATGGCTGCGGTCAGCATGACTTGTGCAACGGTTCCCCATTTTGCGCCGGCACGCGATAACTGGTTGGAGGCACTGCGCCGACGGCTTTGCGCTCATTGACGATGACGTGACGAATGCCTTCGGCCCCGCTTCTCGCTCCGAGCTATCAAGACCCGTTTGCAGGCGTCCCTTCTACCGAGACTGGGGCCGTCACTTATCTCGAAAGTGATAGGACAGCCCCTTCCCGGCGTTTCGTCAAGTGACGTAACACCGGGTGGGGGTGCGGCGGGCTAAATGTGGGTGGGTTCCAGGCGTGGCCGCGCACCTAAGAGCGGATTCCAGGCGTTACTCGGCGACACTCTTCACCGATCGCCCCGGCCAACCAGAGACCGCAGTGGCGACCATGCTAATGGCCTTTGGTATGGCCTTGCATATGGCCTTACATGAGTTGTTCGTGGCAGCTGAATCCAGGAGTTGAACATGGACGCCAATCGCGCTCTTGGTGGTGCACCGAAGGCCAGCCGGCACCCACCCCCGCTCCCCGGCCCGGGTATGCAGCAACGAGAGCTATTTCCCCCTCTGAACAGGAGGTTTATGGCTCCGCGCTTCACGAGAGGCGCCAGGCCGCCTTCGGCTGCCGTCAGCAAGACCAGGTTCCTACCTCGCCACTCCGTGTCGGGGAACGACCCACCGTGGCACCGAATGGTCGGTGTCGAGCAGGCAGAGACCACTCCCCCACCGCGCAGATTCGGGCAACAAGAGAACTAATTTCGTCGCTATGTGAACCGTTCACGTCTGCCAATCTGAACGAACAAAATACCCTCTGAACTGCTCGTATATCTATGGCCTTAAATATGGCCTTGGCAACGTCCTTAACAAACACCGTGATAACCGCCGGTGACATGATCGTCACAGTCACCTTGTTTATGCCCAGATACACCGCCCTCGAATAGGCCGTGTACACGAACATCAACCCGACCTTTCGCAAGACGGCCCATGAGGCCACTGTCAACACCATTCACAAAGCCTTTACCAAGACCTGTTGCGCAACCTTTCCAACCACC
The DNA here is from genome assembly GCF_056402775.1 of Rhodococcus sp. P3_B8. Classification (NCBI taxonomy): domain Bacteria; kingdom Bacillati; phylum Actinomycetota; class Actinomycetes; order Mycobacteriales; family Nocardiaceae; genus Rhodococcus; species Rhodococcus sp. P3_B8. The sequence continues at coordinate 6,743 of NZ_JBFUGT010000012.1, read as the reverse complement.
ATTGAACAGGCGTGGGTAATAGCCTTAGCAACGGCGATACTCATGACGTGTTGCACCCCCTTAGACAGGGGCGTGTCGTTGGCCATCTAGGAGACCGGCCAGCCGTACCGTGCTATGCATGTCACCAACGCAGCCCCCGCGCAGTGTGCTCATCGCCAACCAAAAGGGCGGTGTCGGCAAAAGCTCGATCGTCGCAGCGGTCGCAGGCATGGTCTCAGCCGCCGGACGCCGGGTACTCGTCGTTGACGCGGACCAGCAGGCAAACGTCACAGCCTCCGATCTCGGAGTTGAGGGAGACCGCGGGAAGGGCCTCAGCATGGCCCTTCAGTACGCGCACCCGCTCGAACCCACCCGAGAGGTCCGACCGAACCTCGATCTCATCCCCGGAGGACCGGCACTCGCGGTGATCGGCGCGATCGCAGCGACCGCCGCCCAATCAGGAATGGATCTGCGGGGCAACCTCGTGTCCACCCTCACCGAATTGCAGTCCGTCGAACACTACGACCTGATTCTGATCGACTCGGGCCCCGGAGACGCCCCACTGCTCGACGCACTGCTGGGTACCGCGCGGTACCTCCTCGTGCCGACCAAGGACGACGATGCAAGCCTGTCGGGAGTGGAGCTCCTCGCGGCCCGCTACCTTCGCGCACGGGAGAACGGTTCCCTCATCCAACTTCTCGGTGTCGTTCTCTTTGACGCGAACCCACGCGCGACAGCGCGGAACCGTGAAGTTTTCGAGCAGGTTGAGGACCTGCTCGAAGGTAGCGGCGCTGCTCCGTTCGAAACCTTCATTCGCTCTGATCGTGCAGCCGCCGTCGATCTCCGGATCCGTCACCTGACCCCCGCGGAACTGGTCGCCGCCGCCGAGGATCAACTGAAGAATCGGATCCAGCGGCTGCGCGACAAGAAGCGCCTTGGAGAGCGTTTGTGGTCCCGAGACCCGTCCGGTCTCGCGAGTGACTACCAATCCCTTACCCGAGAAGTTCTCAGCCGGTTGGCGTCGGCGGAGAAGGACGAAGTCTCCGGGGGAGTGGCGTGAGTGCACGACGCCGGAAGGCCGCGTTCGATCCCGGAGCTCTTGGAGATCTCGACGATTTGCTCCCCACGCTGAGCATCGTCACCGAAACGGTCGACGAAACGACTGCCCCGCAGTCCGCACCCTCATCGGACGACCCAGAAAGCGATGCAGCGGCCACCGTACCGGAACCGTCACCCGCAGCGTTGCCCGATCCCCCCGAGTCGGACGACGCGTCGCCAGAATTGCCGAACGCTGAAACTGAAGCCCCCCAACTGCAGTCCGAGGCTTCGAAGCCGGTCGTTGCGCCCCGTCGGAAACCCAAAACACGCAGCGACAGCAGCACGGTGCCAATCCGGACCGCCCCTCCTGAGGTCTATCTCCCCCCGGCGGTATACACCGCACTGCGCCAACTCACGCTCGAGGAAAGACAGCGTGACCGCGCAACGGCGCGTCCCTATGGGCAAGTAGTCCTCGACGCTGTTGACAGGCACGCCGGCGAACTTCAACGCCACTGGAGCGCCGCAGAACCTCAAGCAAGCGCTGGACTGTTCAAGCGGCGCGAGGCAGGTGCGCAACCGCGCCGCCGACGGCACAGCGAGATTCAAGCTCGTGTGCCTCTTGCCGGGATCATCGGTTCCGATACCGCCACACTCGATGCTCTAGCCGAAGAGTGGTCCGCGGGTAGCCGTAGCGCGCTGGTCGAACACGCACTCCGCCTCTATTTGGGCGTCAGACCAGACTGAATAACGGCAACCGCACCAGGACACGCGCGAATCGATAATCGAACGGAGCGGGGAACCGGGGGAGGGGCGTCCAGTCGTGGAGAGAGCCATCGTCGCCTCAACAAAGTGGCGGTGGCGTCCCCAGCCCATCGGACACCACATCGCACGCGGACCCTCCGGGAAAAGGTCGTCACTGCGGACACCCGTCCCGATATGGTGACGCGGTGGCCGAAACAACGTTCTCCCGAGACACGATCGTGGGTCTGGTCGCACTCCTCACGGTCGGTCTCGCGGCACTGGCGCCCGGCCTCTCGCTGGGCTGGAAATGGGTCAGTGGCCAGGGCAGCACGTCGGTTACGGCGATCTTGATTCTGATCCTTCTGATCTTCGGCGGCAGTGCGGCAACGGCGTACGCATGCCGTGGACTCTGGAGCCGCTTCCGTCGTCCAACACACGATTGACTGCACCGTCCGGCACGGCACGATCAACGCGGGAAGGGGACAGCCCAGCCCTATCGATCGTGGCGCCGGAACCGCGCCGCCGACCACACCGACTTGGCTCGCGACCCTCGCTTGGTAGCCCTCGCTTGCCTATGACGATCCAGCAGAGGGCTTACCCGCCGCGGCGATTGCATCGACGGCTTGTCACAGGCCCTTCCGCCTGCCTCTAGAGCTCTCCACGCCACCCGCCTTGCCTCACACCGCCTTACCGGGCTCCAACGGCTCGGCGTCGGGCTGAATCGCGCGACCATCGTTGTAGGTCTCGGCAATCACTCTCAGTTGCGCTGCGAACGCCTCCTGCGTGAACTGCATAAGCGAGTACGGTCGCCCGGTCTTGCGACGCACGAGGCGTACCGCGGCCCGGGCGAGCGCGTGCAGATCATGGGGCACATTGACTGTGCTCGTCCCACGTGAAGGCCGCATGTGCCGCCCAACATCGTTCACCACAGGTGGCCTCCAGTCCCTACGCGACCACTGCCCGTTGTCCGAACAGCCCCAGCTTCTGCATGTGAGTCAGCGCAGCTCGGTAGTCGCTGGTGACCGTCTTTGCCCTGTAACCGTAGATCGGCACCGGAACATAGTTCGTGTAGGCCTCATCCACGATGCTCGCGCGACGGATCGGGGGCGTCACCCTGTCCTCGTATTCGCTCAGCAGATCGTCCATCTGCTCACGGTAAACGTCGCCGATCGGGGGGACTGCGCAGGGGACGATGGACAGCAGCGGAACGTCGACGCGGTAGGTCCGCTTGATCTTCCGCAGTTCCTGCTCCAACGCCGGGATGCCTTCGTTCTCCTTGCCGGAGGGCTTCGTGCATGTGATCAGGCCCCACGATCCGTACGGCCCTTCCTCATCGACGGTTGTCGCGAGGATGCCGGCGATCACCAGAACATTCAAGGAGCCGGGGGAGTCGATCAAGGTGACGTCGACAGGATCCGCTTCCTCGAGGGCGTCACGCAGATGAAGGACACCACCGGTTACTGCGGGCAGCTCCACGATCAGCTTGTCGAGTGTGTCACGAGCGGCGGGGACGATTGTGAGGTTGGGGATCTCCTCGTACACGGGTTGGTCGGCTTCGTCGTATCCCCGCAGCACCCGCGCTGGGCGTTCGACTTCTTTGATAGAAGCGTTGCGCCGGAGGACGTCGGCGGCGGTCTTGCCGGAGGCTTCCGGGTATCCGAGCCAGGTGCTTGCGTTTGCCTGACTGTCCATGTCGAGAACTCGGACGCGGTATCCGTCCTGGGCGAGCAGCGTGGCGGTCGAGGTGACCGTTGTGGTTTTGCCGGCACTGCCGGACAGGGTTGCTACTGCGTAGGTAGCCACGGGAACTCCTTGCGGTTTGAAGGTTCTGAATTCGTTGGTGTCCGCTTATGGGTGATGCACGGTGCATCACCCCGCGGCGGGGGCGAACTCGGTGATGCACGGTGCATCACCGACGTCAATCGGCGAGAGACAGTGCGCGGCGCGCGGCGTCGAGGCGGGCTTCCTCCCATGCGGTCGGCTTGTAACCGGCACGCTCGGACAGCAACTCCAAGTACGCGAGATCAGAACGGCCCCACTCCCGGGAGGAATCGGCTGCCGCGAGTTCGTAACCTGCAACCGCGCATGCCCAGGCGATCTCACTGCGGCGCTTCTCGTCGCCGTTCTCAACACTCACCCGGAACTCGGTGGAGTCGAGACCTTCCAATCCAACAAATGCCTGCGCCAGCCTCCACCCCTCCTTGCTCGTCGCCAGAGCGGAGATGCCATAGGCGTATTGGTCGATAAAGAAGGTCACCAACTTCTCCCGTGACGGAACGGAGGCCGCGAGCTTCTTGCCCGCTTCTCGACGCGCCTTCGCTGCCGCCGCCCCTGCTTCCGCTTCCCGCTTCGCGGCCAACTCGTCGGCATTGTCTTCGGCTCGAGCGGGTTTGTCGACGGCGTAGTAGACAAGCGTTCCTTGCCCGGGGTCGATCGCGCCGACGACTTTGGTGCTCGCGAGATCGATATCGGACACCTCGAACAGTCGATGCTCATGGAAGCTCTCACCGAACCGCTCGCGCGGATCCACGATATCGAGTCCCGCGGCCGATGCCTGCTCTCGGGACTTCCGTTCCGTCAGCACACGTTCAGCCGCGCGCGTCGGGCTCATTCCGCGATCAGAAATCAGCGTGAACGCCGCGAGCTGCTCGGAACGACGGGTATCCGAGCTTTGCGCCGGGTCTGGCTTCTTCTGCCAGCTCCGTGCGGGACCGTAGGGGAGCGCGCCCGCCAAAGCGGCGCCCTCGGCGCTTCGAATCGAGTCCTCCGCAATCGCAGCCTGGACCTCGGGGGCAAGGAGTAACAGCGACAGCCGCCTTGACACCGTCGCCTGATCGACGCCCAGCTTGTCCGCGATGGCACGCTGGCCCATTCCCAACTCGGAGTACCGAGCGAACATCTGAGCCTCGGCGATCTCCGAAAGGTCCTGGCGTCCGAGATTCTCCAGCGTCATGGCGTCGAGGTCGCCGTGATCGTCCATCACGGCGTCGTCAATTACCGCAGGAATCGTTGCCAGGCCGGCTGCGATGGCGGCCGCACGACGACGGTGCCCATAGATGACTACATACTCGGCATCGTCACCGATAGCGTGAGCGAGGTCAGGCCGCTCCGCGAGGAATCCCTCGCGCGTTACCAGCAGTGCGGGAACCTTGATGCCGTTTGCCCTGGCCCCATTGACTAGTTCATCCCACTTTGGGTCGCCAGTCTGAGGCTTGGACCTGTCCGGGTCATTGAACGGGTGCGGGGCGGTCTGGAGAACCGGAACCTGCACAACGGTCTGACCGTCGGCTGCAGCCAATCCGGCCAGCGCGGCGGTGATGCCGCCCGAGTTTGCATCACCATTCGCCTGCGTAGTAGTTACATCACCGGAGGCGGCGGCCGCGAGTTCCTCACTCTCTTCGCCGCCAGCGAACTTTCGGAACCGACTCGCTGTCTTCCTGCCTGCCGGTTTGCGCGCGGCTGGCTTTCGCTTGGTCGCGGCCGGACCGGTCGATGGACTGGCGGCCACCATTTCGGATGTCACTCCGGCGTTCATCATCCTCCATTCTGCGCATGCTTTGCATGTATTTAGATGGAGCGTACTGGGATCGATCTGCCTCCTTTGATATCTCCGGCGGCGTGTCGCCTATGCGGTGATGCACCGTGCATCACATCGCTTTGAACTCCGGGTGATGCACGGTGCATCACCGCCCAGGCAGTCGGATGAGGTTGCAAGCCGCGGTTAGGTTCGGCAGCGAAGAGTCCCAGCGCCCAGGTAAGCGTTCCACTGCCAACCGGTGATGCACCGTGCATCACCGCAGAGGATTCGCGATCAGCCTGGTTCGTCGTCCACTTGACCGCTAGGCGTGGCCGAGCCCCTTCCCTGCCGACTCCCTGTCGGCCTTTGGTGATGCACGGTGCATCACCAGAGGCGCACCCCACTCCCAAGTCAACACCGCCCGTGCGAAGCGGTGGCGCCCCACCGCGTCGGTCATGGGCCTCGACGTTCTTACCTGCCCCTTTGCGGTAACACCGCCACTGCAGAACCCGAACGGAGAGGACGCAGCGGACCGCATATCTCGAGGAGTCACGCAACATTTCGTAGACCACCTCACGGATCTCGCCGTGATGCACCGTGCATCACTGTCGGCGTAACCCACCCCATGCCGGGCCAAGTCAAGATCCCCGGGGCGAGGCGAGGTCCACACAACACGCTTCGCGGTGATGCACGGTGCATCACCGCAAGGGAGTCGCTCAGCGCGGCTCGTCGCCTACTTGACCGCCCGCGCGGCCGAGTCCTTCCGTTGTCGAGGCCTTCGGTGATGCACGGTGCATCACCGAAGGCCTATCCCACCCCAAACCGGGCCGAATCAATACCGCAGGAGCGAGGCGGGTGGCATGTCGGCGGTGATGCACCGTGCATCACCGCACAGGCAGTCGGATGAGGTTGGAAGCCGCGGTAGGCGCTGGCGACAAGAGTCTCACGCCCGGGTAGGACGGTCATTGCCAGACCGATCGATGAGGCGTTCGTTACGAAGCGGATCTTGCTCTACGGGTTGCAAGTCACGTCGAGGCGGTGAACCTTCACGCTCTTGTTGGGGCCGTATCAGCATCGAGGCCATTCCACTTGATGAGCCTCGTGGGAAACCTCCGCTGAGGGCTGGGGCCAATTGGAAGTGGCGTCATACCGGTCGCCGGCTAACTGGGTCCTGAGATGCAATGGACGGCCCCGCGCGCATGTCGGTTTCGCTCTAGCGATCGGCGGGGCATCCCGTTGCGCTGCACCCTTGTTGCTCCGGCATATTGACGCTCTCCCGAGTCCACTGCCTTGGTTCACCTTGGCGAGGCCGTCCCCCCAAGGCAGCGCAACCGGGCCTGGACGGCACCGGGGGAGTGGGCGTGTGACGACTTATGCAAGGAACAGGAGGATGGGACTTGAAGTTGACCAGCTAGCGCTCACGGGAGCGTCGCTCGATCGAGTCGTGGGTGATGCACGGTGCATCACC